>SKZM01000130.1 GCA_007127385.1 Methanosalsum sp. | reverse complement strand
CGTAGGATGGCTCGATCACATGAGGTACAACAGTCTCTCCGCTGACCTTAACTGTCTCTTCGGTAAAGCTGACCATATCCCGTGGAACTGATATTTCGTTTCCATCAACAACTACTTTGATATCATCATCAGTGCCTATATCTTCCCTGTCAAGATTTTTTAGTGCTTCAGCTACCTGTTTTGCTTTACCCTTAAAAACAGGTCCTATTTTCCCCATATCAGGCTTTACAGCAAAACGCGTGGAAATCACCGGTTCATCATATTCTATGTATACTGAAAGATCCTGCTTACTGATCTTAGAATGGGCTTTCAGGTCATAGTCGGTTCTGTCAGCGATCCCTACGGTTTCAATCCAGCCAAAACGATCGGTCCTGATCTCTGCATCCCAGCAGTCAATTGCATAATGGGCCATTTCATTTTTTTTGTGCTGTCTGAACCTGAGATCATCTGGACGAATCCCAATTACTGTAAGCAAACTTTGGGTAAGTGCAATGTGGTATCCCAAAAATTCATGGGCAATAATTCCGTCTTCCACTGCCTGACCAACGGTGATCGTATCAGCAGTTCCAGTTTCCTTGCAATCAGATGGACATATGCTGATCAAAGTATCAGCAACTTTCTGGAATTCAGGATGCTTTTTATGTTTTGGATTGATGAATATCTCAGCTTCTGCCTGTGTGAATTCACGAAGCCGGATGACACCCTGCCGGGGCGATATCTCATTTCTGAATGATTTTCCTATCTGCGTAGCTCCGAAGGGAAGCTTTTCTCTGTAGTATCTGGCAAGCCTCTGGAAATCGATAAATATACCCTGTGCAGTTTCCGGACGCATATATCCTTCTCTTCCATTACCGGGTCCTATTCCCGTTTTAAACATGAGGTTAAATTCGTATGCGCATCCAAGGTTTCCGCCACATTCAGGACATGTCACATCCGTTTCATGGATTACATTGTCCAGCTCTGTATTGGTCAGCGCATCTGCCAGTTCAACATGCTTCTCTACCAGATGATCTGCACGAAACGCTTCTCCACATTCCAAACATTCACAAAGGGGGTCGGAAAAACCACTTATATGTCCCGAAGCCATGAACACGTCTTCAATACCGATGGTGGGAGTTTCGATCTCCATGAATCCTTCATTGATAACGTAAAATTCACGCCACATATTCTCAATACGCCTCTTCAGGGTGCATCCCAGAGGTCCATAATCATAGAATCCTGCAACTCCCCCATACAGTTCAAAGGAGTTCCACAAAAATCCTCGTCTTTTTGCCAGCTCAATTACCTGTTCATACCTGTCCATTGATACATCCTCGCAATAGATAGCAAATATCTGTCCTGGATCAACAATATTAAATCCTGTATAATATGAATTATACTGTAATATTTGATGTAGTAATGATATATTGATAAAGTGTTCATAACATCGACATTTTCATCACATTTAACAGTATCGAGAATATAATTGAAAATAAATAAGCAGGTGTGATTGCAGATCGTAGCATTTGCATAGATCTGGATGCTACACCACTGAACCACCGGGGTTTACAGATGTCAAGAAATTTATCACAAAAAGATATGCAGATTATGTACCGTCTTGCACCGGAGATCAAAGAAAAGAAATCCGTACCTTATCGTTCAATCCTTCCTCCTGTCTCAAAATTCTATGCAGCTTCGGTCGGGGATTTCAGGCAACGGCTTGGTAATCTTTCAGATGAGGAATTAAGATATATAACAGAGCTTATTTTTGAGGGGCAGGAATGTCTCAGATGTCTGGAGGAGCCCTATGTCCTTGCTCTAATAGATGTGACCGGACAGAGATTGCCTCTGGAAATATCTGAAAAGTTGAAGGAGATATATGGAATGCTGAAATAAATTTATTATTCATTCAGTATCTCTTCAATGCTGGCTCCTTCATGTACTATTTTTGAAATATTTGACATCAGCTGTGCTGGATTATCTGACTGGAACACATTTCTTCCGATAGCAACACCTTTTCCGCCTGCCTGCAGTGAATCATGGATCATCTGCAGCAATTGCTGTTCTGTATCCATCTGCGGTCCACCTGCCACAACCACCGGTACAGGGCAGCCGTCTACTACTTCCCTGAATGAATCTATGTTGCCTGTATAGTTGGTTTTGATAATGTCTGCACCAAGTTCAGCTCCTACCCTTGCTGCATGCTTTACATACTCAACATCGTGTTCTGCTATGATCTTGGGTCCGCGGGGATACATCATTGCCAGCAGGGGCATTCCCCATTCATCACACATCTTTGCAATATGTCCAAGATCATGAAGCATCTTTGCTTCGTCATCTGCACCTATGTTTATGTGTACTGATACCGCATCTGCACCGACCTTGATCGCTTCTTCAACTGTGGTAACAAGCACTTTGTGGTTAGGGTCGGGTCCAAGGGATGTGGATGCTGATAGATGTATAATAAGGCCGATATCCCTGCCGTATCCCCGGTGTCCGTGTTTTGGAAGCCCCATATGCCCGAGTACAGCGTTTGCTCCTCCTTCCGCAACAGTATTTACGGTTTCCGGGAGGTTGATGAGACCATTTATGGGTCCTGCACCCACACCATGGTCCATTGGAACAATTATCGTATTCCCTGTATTTCGATTGAAAATACGTTCAATTCTCACAGATTTGCCAATAGTGCTCATGAATTGCAGTTATAGTCTGATGATACATATTCTTTACGATGAACATATATGGCATTGGAGCGGTACCTGTCATTTTTCCGGCAATTACGTTCATATGTTCTCGTTCTGGTATATTCCTGAATACCCTTTATCAACACTGGTATCAAGCCGATAGAACAGGAGCTGCATGATGCGGGCATTTTCTCTGAGATGGAATCCTTCAGGATTGTAAACAACAAGCATACATTCACTTCTTCCTCTGTATCCTGCATCCCATACTGCAGTTTCAAGAGTTGCTCCGCATCTGATAAGGCTTGAACGGGGTTTTGCAATCGCTGCAAGATTATCTGGTATATTGACTATCTCGTTTAGGATTATCTTGTAATTCCCAGGTTTGAGGAATATCCAGCCGCTATCAAACTCGAGCTTTGTGGATGCAGGTATTTCTCTGCAGGAATTATCGTAATCCACCTTACCGGGTCCTTCCAGCCTTTCCACACTTTTGAGTGTCATTTCCACTCCATTGGGCTGGATCTGAATACTCTCATCAATCAAACCTTCCAGAAGCGGTGGATCTTTGCGAATCAGTTCTCTGAGTGTTTTTTCTGATAATAGTGACATATCTTGCTGTATGTAACAGCAGTATTAAAATACTATTGAATAATTGAAAAATAAAAATGATAAGGTAAGTGCAAGATCAGTGATGTACTGAAATTTATTATCCGGAACTGGAGATTGGCCTGTTCACTATCAATCTCTCAACCCGGATTCCCCAATCTGGTTACTGGTATTATTGGATTGGTTTGTATAAATTGTTTTTGTTCAAAAGTATCTGATAAACAGGTTTTAATAGCTGTGATCCTTTTTATGCTCATATTTTGTCATCATGCTAAAGGAGGTGAATGAGTGCACCGAGTGCATTCTGGTCATGTTCCACATATCCTGTATAAAAAAGGTTATTCATTACGATACAATTCAGAAAATTTTGAAGTATTACAAATGTCCCGATAATTGCAATGCACACTGCTGCAGGAACGGCAGTATTCATTTATTCGAGGAAGAGAAGAACAATCTGGTGCATGCATATCCAGAAAAGGGATCAATGATCAGGTCTGAAAAAAATGTGGACCATTTATATCTGATCAACTCACCGTGTATGTTCCTGAGTAGTATAGATCGGTGTGAGATATATAATGAAAGGCCAGTTGTCTGCGGACTCTATCCCTTTAAAGTCGACCGGTCAACTGTGAGTATAGGAATTCAGCCCTGCCATGTTGGTTTTGATGTCATCAGAGACTTCACTTGCTGGATTGTGGAACATATATCATGTTCTGATCACGTTTCAGGAGATGATAAAGAACAGCTTATCAAAGAATGGGAAACAGGACTTGGATTCTATGCAGGAGAAGTGGCTCTCTTTTTCAAAAAAAGTACAATAAAGGAACTTATAGTCCCATTCACAGATCTGGAGATGTTTGCAATTTATCTGGATAAGAAATTTATCTCTACAGAATCTGTGAAAACCATAACGATCGCAGATAAAGTTCCTGTAATTTCCCCAGATGAGCCGGATCCGGGCATATCATCATTGCCATGTAACTGAGCATTTATATATGCCACACCGGATGACCGGGGATCTAATGCCATTGTTCAGTTCCCCAATTCCATAAGGCTAAAATAGCTTGCTTACCTTTTTATTAATATGAATTCCATTGATGATCTTGTACAATCACTTAATTCCAAACAGAAGGCTTATGTAAATCTGAATCTGGAGGATCCGGGAAATGGTGAATATCTTCTTGGAGTATTCCATCTGGTTCCTGGGGGTAAAATGAATATACTCCAGGCAGCTTCAGAGGTTGCAGCCGAATCATCCACAGGAACAAATTTTAAGGTAAATACTGAAACCGCTTTTTCCAGAACCATGAATGCTCTGGTCTATAAACTTGACCTGGATGAAAATCTGGTCTGGATAGCCTATCCATGGAGGCTTTTTGATAGAGGGGGGAATGTACAGAATATTCTCACATACATAGTTGGAAATATTCTGGGAATGAAGGAGATCAGTGCACTAAAGCTACTTGATGTCTGGTTCCCTCCTGCTATGCTTGAGCAGTACGATGGCCCGGCTTATACTGTTGATTACATGAGACAATATCTTGGAGTATATGACAGGCCTATACTCGGTACCATTGTCAAGCCAAAGATGGGACTGACATCTGCAGAATATGCAGAGGTATGCTATGATTTCTGGACAGGTGGCGGAGATTTTGTCAAGAATGATGAACCCCAGGCAAACCAGGATTTCTGCCCCTATGAAAAGATGGTCATGCATGTAAAAGAGGCCATGGATAAGGCAGTCAGGGAAACCGGACACAAAAAGGTACATTCTTTCAATGTTTCAGCTGCTGATTTTGATACAATGATCCAGAGATGTGAGATGATCAGGAATGCAGGATTTGAGCCCGGTAGTTATGCATTCCTGATTGACGGGATAACAGCAGGCTGGATGGCGGTGCAAACTCTGAGAAGACGTTATCCCGACGTATTTATTCATTATCACAGGGCAGGACACGGCGGGTTCACACGACCTGAGAATCCAATAGGTTTTTCAGTACTGGTACTATCCAAATTTGCACGCCTTGCAGGTGCATCAGGAATCCATACCGGAACCGCAGGTGTTGGAAAGATGAAAGGGACCCCTGAAGAAGACATTGTTGCTGCACACGGAATTCTTTACTTTAGATCCAAAGGTCATTTCTTTGAACAGACATGGACCAAGATTATGGAATCTGATACAGATGCTGTGAATATTGTCAATGAGGACAGGTCCCGTCATATTATACTGGAAGATGACAGCTGGAGGGGTGTAAAGAAATGCTGTCCTATAGTCTCCGGTGGACTCAATCCCGTCAGGCTCAAACCTTTTATAGATGTGATGGGAAATGTGGATTTCATAACTACAATGGGCTCAGGTGTACATTCACATCCTGAAGGAACAAGGGCTGGAGCAAAAGCACTGGTTCAGGCTTGCGATGCCTATCTCAAAGGTATCGACATTGAAGAGTATGCTAAGGATCATAACGAACTGGCTCAATCCATTGAATATTTTTCAAGGGCAAAAGAAGGGGTTTGATTTTCAGGAAATAGATATGGGAAGATAAGTCCACAAACGCATAAATGACTTCAGGATACTGTTGGTGTTAACTGAATTCCATATCAAACATATCTTTTAATTCTTTAAAGTCCCTGTCATTTAGCAGGGCTTCGAGTACTTCTTTTGGGGCAATTATTTGAATATCATATGGGATGTACTGATTACTGGAAGATGTTTTCTTTTTCATATCTATTATATCCAGTCTGTATAGCTGTGTAAGTGCCTCGGAAACGAATCTCAATGATCTGCAGCTTTCATTCATCTGCATGCATAATCTGTAGTAAATATTGTTGATCTGCGATGTCCGTACTTGATCGTACATCTGCTCACTGTAAAATATTGAAAGTAATATCAATTTCTTGTGCAGTGAAAGATTTTCAGCAGCTTTGATCGCTGCATTCTGTTCAAGTAATTTCTCAGCCCTATAGACATGCTCAGGTCTGATCATTTCATCATTTTTATTTTCTGCTATCCTGGCTGAGGTAAGCAGCAGATCGATGATCTTTCCAGCATCATCATATTTGAGGCATAATTGAATTATCTCCTCATTATATGACCACGGCTGGAATAATTTTTCAGCCTTTGCAGTTGCAATATCAGCCAGTTGCTTTTTATCATAGGGTAATAATATGACTGGTTTTATATTATTGATATTCTCAAAGTATATGTTATTGATAATTCCAATTACTGTAACTTTTGAGAGTGGTTCCATTAATTTAATAAAATAGTATATAAGATCCGATTCTTCCAGTTCGTCCAGGATTAAAATGATAGGTCCATGAAACT
>SKZM01000111.1 GCA_007127385.1 Methanosalsum sp. | reverse complement strand
TTCCAATTAACAGTTTGAGATTTATGTTTTTGCTCACTCTAAATATTCACCACCTTCAGACTCTTCTTCACTGAGCTCTTCTGTCGCGATAAGGTCATTAAGATTTTCATGGATCAATTTCTCTTCCAGGTTTTCATGTTTTTTAACCCCTTTTCGCTCAGTATCTCTTTTATGGAACTTGGACATTTCACTTCACCTCAAAGAACTGTCTTTTGCTGATATACTTCCACATTGTGTGGTGTTTCATGGCTGACTGCTTTCAAACCAGCAACATGCCAGGGGTATCAGTACTCCCTTCCAGCACATATCATTTCGTACTGAATTAACCTATGCCTGAAGATGCAATAATTGAAAGCTGCATTAACTTCGCACGGTTAAAAAACTACAATTTAGTATATGGTTGATAATTATATGTACTTTGCGAGAAATATCATGCTACAAATGCTCCTGCATAATATGGAATCCTGAACAAAACACAAAAACTTAAATGTGATCAGGTATGTAGTAGCGGATGTTTCATTATCGGGATAATTCCCGTAGGGATGTGATTCGTTAAATAGATGAATTGAACCATGAAACTAAGATGAAACAAAGGTGACCAAATTGTCAAAATCATTTTATGGATATATAAGGGACGCATGGAAAGATCCTGGAAATACATACGTGAAGGACCTGAGGTGGGAACGTCTTCAGAAATGGAGAAAAGAAGGTTCACTTATCAGGATTGAACGACCAACACGTATAGATCGTGCAAGATCACTGGGGTACAAAGCAAAACAGGGGATCATAATAGTACGGGCAAAGGTTCGTCGCGGTGGTATGCGGAAATCTAGGTATGTGAAAGGTAGACGT
This sequence comes from Methanosalsum sp., assembly GCA_007127385.1. Lineage (GTDB taxonomy): Archaea > Halobacteriota > Methanosarcinia > Methanosarcinales > Methanosarcinaceae > Methanosalsum. The sequence goes on along the minus strand of SKZM01000111.1, from coordinate 5,773 downwards.
ACACAGCGTATGGGTAAGAACAAAATAACTCCTGGAAAAAGCATACAGAGAATTGCCGAGGAGCGTGCCAGCAGAAAGTATCCTAACATGGAAGTTTTGAACTCATACTGGGTAGCTGAAGATGGTATGTCCAAGTGGTATGAGGTAATTCTTGTTGATCCTTCCCATCCTGTCATTCAGAATGATAAGAATCTCAACTGGATATGTAATAGCTCACAGAAGGGACGTGCATATCGTGGTAAAACCAGTGCTGGAAGGAAAGGCAGAGGTATGATGGGTCGTGGTAAAGGTACCGAAAAAACCAGGCCAAGTATAAGATCAAAGTTGAGTCGGGTCAAGTGATTCAGTATATTACTCTGCGAGTTAACGCGCATTCAACGGAAGATCGATCCAGGGTAGATCAAGCTCTGGATTTTTTTTTGCAAAATATTGATTCTGACAAAGAAAAGCTAGTTGAAACCATATACGCAGAGGGACATTATGGTAATCCAATTATCATTTATAATGTCCAGATTTCTCAAAAATCAAAGTGTAGATCTTTCATCAGTTTTCTAAAAAGAGAAATAAAGCTTAATGATCTTGAAAAATTAAGGTCTGAAATAAGTCTCAGGCTTGATGAAGATCAATCTTTCCACATGAAATTTGATAAGCAGGCAGCATACCAGGGAAAACTTGAACTTTCATCGTCATCGGATGCAGTTACCGTAAAAATGAAAATTACTACTTTCCCTAAAAATTGGGACGATGCCAGAAGATTTATGGAGGAAGTGCTTGAATAAATGCAAATTTTATGACTGTAATGTACATTCTTTTCCAGAAAGGACCAGTTCACTTTCTGAAATTGCAGATTTTGCAAAACATCTGGGCTATTCCGGTATCGTTATCACAGTCCATTCAAATGATAAAAGAGCTGACATTGATCTGGATTATGAGGATGATGAACTTAATATTTATAGAGGAATAGAAATTGTTACTGATTCTCCTTCGAAACTTCACGGCCTTGTTGGAAAATATAGAAGTAAGGTAGATCTCATTTCAGTTCATGGCGGGAGTGAAAAAATAAATCGAGCAGCAGTTGAGAATCCAAATATAGATTACCTGGCTCATCCTATTACTCCAAAAGATAGTGGACTGAATCATGTACTCGCAAAGGCTGCATCTACCAATAATGTTGCCATTGATTTCAATCTTGATCTTATAATAAAGGGACGTGGTGGGAAAAGAGTACATTCATTGTTACATTTTAAGAATAATCTAAAGCTTGCACGCAAGTTCAATGTTCCGTCAATCTTAACAAGTAATTCATTTTCAATTTATGATATGCGTGCTCCGCTGGAAATGATAGCACTTTCAAAACTATTCGGAATGACCCGGGATGAGGCAATGAATGCATTATCCAATACTCCACTAAGAATACTTGAACAAAAAAATAAGAGTAATTTTATTTGCGAAGGTGTTGAAATTATAAATTGATGGCCAGGAGGCTTTACATTTGAAAATACTTCCTCCCACATTAAGAGAAAAAAAACGTTACCTCGTATTTGAACTTGTATCTGAGAAAAATGTTCAGAGGGAAGATCTGATACGTGAAATTTTCTCATGTGCGAACCTGTTAATTGGAGATGTCGGGTCCAGTGAGTGTAATCTGAGACTGCTTAAATATGAAAATTCAAAAGGTATAATAAGATGTAATTACCTGATGACGGATACTGTACGTGCAGTACTGGCTACTGTTAACTCCATTGCTGGAGCACCTGTCTTAATATATGTCATGGGGATATCTGGAACTGTGGCAAAAGCAACAGAGAAGTATTTAGAAAATGAGAATATATTTAAACCCAATAACCATTGATACAGTCACATATAAATTAGTGTAGACTATATTATACAAGGTATTTAACCGATTTTACATATATAATATTCACAGGAGATGATAAACGCATGCAAATGGCACCACAAATGGGATATGATAGAGCGATTACTGTTTTTAGCCCTGATGGACGTATATTTCAGGTAGAGTATGCCAGAGAAGCTGTAAAAAGAGGTACTACTGCAGCAGGTATAAAGTACAGGGACGGTGTTGCTCTGCTGGTAGACAAGAGAATCACAAGTAAGCTTATTGAGGCGGAATCCATCGAAAAGATATTCCAGATCGATGAGCATATTGGTGTAGCCACATCCGGACTTGTTGCTGATGCCCGTGCTCTTATCGATAAAGCAAGGATCGAGGCACAGATCAATGTAGTATCATATGATGAACCAATTGGTGTAGAGGTACTCTCCAAGCGGCTCTGTGATCATAAACAGACATATACTCAGTTTGGTGGTGTGAGGCCCTATGGTACCGCATTACTGATCGCAGGTGTTGATGATGACAGGCCCCGCCTGTTCGAAACTGATCCAAGCGGAGCACTTCTGGAATACAAAGCAACTGCCATTGGTGCTGGACGAAACAGCTTCATGGAAACTTTTGAAGCAAACTATGCTGATGATATGGATCGAGATGCGGCCATTGAGCTTGGAATGGATGCGATCTACCAGTCAGCTGAAGGAAAGTTAAATGCCTCAACAGTTGAGATTGGAATCGTTGATACTGAAAGCAAAATATTCCGGAAAATGTCATCGGATGAAGTCAAATCCTATGTGGATCGAATTCTTCAGAAACACAAAGAAGATGAACAGGAAAGTTCTGAAGAAAACTCGGAAGAATCGTCAGAAGAGAATACTGAAGAAGATTCTGAGTAATTGTGATGTGAAAGGTGTTCAATATGGTATCTTTAGATGAAGCTGTGACTGCAAGACTTAAAAAGGGTGGAAAGCAATTTGAGGTTCTGGTGGATCCGGAGGGTGCCCTGTCCCTGAAGAAAGGAGATGATGTCGAGATCGAATCAATTCTTGCAGTTGAATCTGTTTTCGAAGATGCTGCTAAAGGGGATCACTCATCAGAATCAGATCTTGCTAATGTGTTTGGGACAAATGATGTTATTGAAATTGCGCGAAACATAATTGAACATGGAGAACTTCAGCTTACCAGTGAACAGAGAAAGCAGATGCTGGAAGATAAAACCAAGCAGGTCATAACTACAATTGCACAAAATGCGATAAATCCCCAAACAAAAACCCCTCATCCTCCTTCAAGAATTGAAAAGGCAATGGAAGAGGCAAAAGTGCATATCGATCTGTTCAAAAGTATAGATGAACAGGTCAATATTGTGATGAAAGCGATACGTCCAATTATTCCTATACGATTTGAAGAGGTTGATGTGGCTGTAAAAGTCCCTCCTGAATATGCAGCAAAGTCATATGGTGAAATATCAAAGTTCGGTCAGCTTGTAAAAGATGAATGGCAGAATGATGGCTCATGGGTAGCTGTTGTAAGAATACCTGCTGGAATACAGAATGATTTTTACAGTCTTATCAATCGGTTGACTAAAGGGGATGCTGAAACCAAACTATTATAAGGTGCTATATTATGGACAGAAAAATTGTCATACCCGGTGAATTGTTGTCTGAGAATGAGCAGAACGCTGGTCTGGGTACTTATGTTGAAGAAGGAAAAGTTTACTCTTCATTATATGGAGTATTAAATATAAAGAATAAAGTTGATGTTATACCCTTTTCCGGAAAATATATACCCCGCGCAAAGGACTATGTAATTGGAACTGTAGTTGACATAACATCTTCGAATTGGTTTTTTGATGTCCGGGCACCATATACAGGTATGCTTCATGTGTCTGAATATCCCAAACGCGTTGAATCATCTCAGATGTCTGATTTACTGGATATTGGCGATTCTGCCATTTTGCGTGTCAAGGACGTGGACCAATCCATGAAAGTTGAACTTACACTGCGTGAACGTGGACTCAAACGCATCAAAATTGGAAGGGTCATTGAGATTCCTCCGTCTAAAGTTCCAAGAATAATTGGCCATGGTGGGTCTATGGTTTCCATGCTTAAAAAGGAAACAAAATGCGAGATATTTGTGGGTCAGAATGGAAGGATATGGATAAATGGTCCTGAAGAAAATCTGGATCAACTTACTGATGCAATAAGGCTGATAGTCAAAGAATCACATATCCATGGACTTACTGACCGAATATATGAATTTTTAACTGATAAAAAAAGCAATGTTGATGTGGATAGCTATGCTTCTCCTGGAGATGATATCAAATTCCAGGAAGATGATGAGATCCCTGATGATATTCATCGTAAAATTGATGCCTTACTGGATTCATCTGAAGATTGAAATATTCTATCAATGAGACGCAAGAATAAATTTTTATAAATTAATTTGGAGAATTATTATGAGCGATAAACCGGATAAATTCATCGATGATAGTGGTCTACGTCTGGACGGCAGACGTGTTGATGAAATAAGGCCAATGAAGATTGATATAGGTGTACTCTCCAGAGCTGATGGATCATGTTATCTTGAATGGGGTAAGAATAAAGTTCTGGCTGCTGTATATGGACCTCGAACTCTTCATCCTCGAAGAAAGCAGATCCCAGATGCTGCACTGATCAGATATAGATATAATATGGCCTCCTTTTCAGTGGAGGATAGAATCCGTCCCGGACCCAGCAGAAGAAGTGTTGAGATTTCAAAGGTCAGTGCAGAGGCTTTTGAACCTGTTGTCCTTACCAAATTTTATCCAAATACTGTAATTGACATTTTTACAGAAATTATTCAGGCAGACGCCGGTACAAGAACAGCTGCAATCAATGCAGCTTCTATTGCGCTTGCAGATGCAGGTGTACCTATGAAAGGTCTGGTATCTGCCTGTGCAGTAGGAAAAGTAGATGGTCAGCTGGTTCTTGACCTGAATAAAGATGAAGATAATTTTGGAGCTGCAGACCTTCCGGTAGCAATGACACAGGACGGAGAGATAACTCTGATCCAGATGGATGGAAATCTGACACAGGAAGAGTTTAAAGAAGCAATTGAAATGGTCAGGGTCGGGTGCATGGAGATCCTCGAAATCCAGAAAAGGGCATTGTACACAAAATTTGGAGATGATCCTTCTTTTGATTTGACTGAAGAAGATCTATCTGATATCCAGTCTGATGAACAGCTAATTGATGAAGATGCAGATAACCCTGTTAATGAAGATGATGAAGGGCTAAATGAGCCTGGGGATATTGATCCTGATGAAAAAAAGATAAATGGTGAAGAAGATCTGGACGGTGAATCCGATGAGCAATGAAATAATGGCCAGACTTAAAAAAGATTATATTTACAATTTGATGCTTAAAGGACAGCGAGAAGATCATCGTGAATTTGATCAGCTAAGGGACATAAAGGTCGAGACAGACGTTGTCGAAAAAGCTGAAGGCTCCGCAAAAGTGCAATTTGGTGAAACACAGCTGATAGCGGGTATAAAACTACAGACTGGGTCACCGTTTCCTGATTCTCCGGGTGAGGGAGTTATTATTACAAGTATGGAACTGAACCCTATAGCATCCCCATTTTTTGAACCAGGCCCTCCTAATGAGAATGCAGTGGAAATGTCCAGAGTGGTGGATAGGGGAATCCGTGAATCAGGCACAATTGATTTAAAGAAGTTATGTATTACAGAAGGAGAAGAAGTTTGGATGGTTTTCATTGATATACATGTACTAAACGATGGTGGAAATATCCTGGATGCCGCTTCTCTGGGTGCTATTGCAGCACTGATGACTGCAAAAATCCCACGTGAATCAAAAGGTTATGGTGAAGATATACCGGTTCCTGTTAGGGAAATGCCTGTTGCTGTAAGTCTCGTGGATATAGAAG
>SKZM01000018.1 GCA_007127385.1 Methanosalsum sp. | reverse complement strand
TGATCTGCAGGCTCACCGGTAGTTCCTGTGATGATTCAAATGACTATTAGATTCTTTTTATCAATACTTTCGACATGATCAATAGCAGTGTTCTACTTAATGGAAATGCTTTTAGCAGGCACACTGAATTCTATTGCATCTTGTTTTCGCATTCTCAGATAGTTTAATATTATATTCTATTTTTGATTCTTAACGAATGTTTAAAACAGGATCAATTTCAAAGGTGTTTAAATGGTAAGAGTATACTGGACAATTAAATGGAACGGAAAAAAGATTGGAAAATCAAAGGATTTTGTGTGCATAGATGGCCTAAAATACTTTTCTAAAGATGATATTGATATGCAATATTTGAAAGAAAATGGTCATCAAACAGAAGATGATAAAGGACCTATAAAATATTATGATATTGTAGTAAACGATGAAGTGTACAAAAACGGTGCATGGTATTACGCAGAATATCAAACACGTGCTCGTGACTTCAAGAATTATGTAGGCTTTGCTGAAGATGTTGATCTTTCCATAGGTTAAATTGTAAATCAAAGCTGGCTCTGTGGAAACTCCTATGTCACAATTTCAACTGTAGACCAACTTAACCACAGAGCATACATAGATGAATATTTTTTCTATAGATCTAACAAAAAATAGATATTCAGGTATTATGTTTTAAACCTTTTTTGACCTTATTACCACAAAAGTTCCATTCCCAAAACCTGTTTTAAAATCCTGAACAGTATCTATTTCTTCCAAATTCCCAAAAACTGTCTGAATTATTTCAAAATCTGTAAAACCTGATTTTTCCAGCAATGACGTAACTTCTCTGGTCGAATAAAAATTTGCCTCTTTATAAAATGTACTATCAGCTTTGAATTTGGCATATTGTTTTCCTATGGGGCTATTTCTATACCTTTTTGATTCTTGGGGATAAAGTGATCCAATGCTTTTATTTCTGATTGGTAGACATGCTTGTGTTTCACAAACCAGCTGTCATATTTTTGGTAAAATTTATCGAAAACCCTTATTTTTGACATCTTTTTCCTTTAATCCAGCTGCAGTTAAATTAGAAATCTATGGATATAGCTGATTTATCAGGTTCTATTATTCTTAGAGATCTTTCAGATAGGAGACTGATTCAATTCCATCTTCCAGATCTCCCATCTCAGTTACAAGCATGCAGTTATCAGGAAGCTTTTTTATAATATTTTTCCAGTCAATGTTACCTTTTCCAATCGGCAGGTGTTCATCCCATTTTCCCATATTGTCATGGATATGGACATGCTTGATTCTTTTAAAGCACATGGAAATAAACTCATCTATATTTCCATTGGTATTGGCATGGCCTACATCAAATGTCATGTATATGTTATCCCTGTTCACACTATCCAGTATCTCGATCATTTCCCGGGGGCTACGTCCCATGATCTGCATGACATCTGGCATATTCTCTACAGCTATTCTGATACCCATTTCTTCACCGGCATCGGATATGATCTGCAGGGATTCTATGTTTCTTTTCCATGCCACTGATGGAACCTGTGCTCCATATGGAGAATAGTGGCCTGGATGTATCACTGCCATTTCAATGTATTCAGATGCTATTTCCAAATCCTGGATCAGCTGTCTGATGATCTCACGATGGATGCCATCATTCAGGCATGCAAGATTCATGTCAGAAAAGGGAAGATGGATTGTAAGTTCTAGATTCGTTGTATCACATATCTCTTCAAGAATTTTCAAGTTTTTATTATTGAGAGAGTGAGGACCATCCTGTACTATCTCCCATCCTGAATAGCCAATATTTTCCAGTTCATAGGCCCATTTATAGGGATCATCTGCAATGGTGCGGGATGAAAAGCTAAGGTTTTTTATTTTCAAATCTGTCCTCCCATTGTGCTATCGGCATATATATTTCGCAGATACAGAACTTATTCTTTGACATCACTTATATCAAGTTCGATCTCAGGTACACCATCTCTGGTATGTGGTGCAAGCCAGTCAAACAGGGATTCAAGTTCTTTTCTGGAACGCGCTTTTATTGTCAGGTGAATTGATCCAAGTGGTTCTTCGGTTGCAGGAAAATTGATATAGCCAACTGTTGCTACCTGCTTATTTATAAGTATACAGGTACAGGAGCCATCAGAAGACTGACCTTTTTCCAGTTCCTTTCTTGCTGTATCCAGTATCTTTTCCTTCCTGAGCAGATCATGCATCCTTTCCAGGGAGTTCAGCTTCCCATGTCCTATGATATTATATGCACCGGCTGATGTCTTCGATTCCATTTCGATCTGGGGGAATATATTGTCAATTCCATCCATTATCCTTGAACAGTTCTCTGTAGGATTTACTGTAGCAGATATTTCAATATCTATCATATGTACTATCTCAATATTCTTTCTATATTATCTTTGAATTCTTCGAGTGTAGAGGTATTATCTACAACCACATCAGCATCTTCCATTGCCTGGCCCATTCCCCAGCCAAGTTCCCTTGTGTCCCTGCGGATAAGGTCATTGAAATCACTCATATCATCACTTCTACCACGCATCCTGATCCGTTCAAATCTGAACTCAGGCGGGGCATTGATGGATATAAGTTTGAAGTCATCCCCAAATTCTTTTTTGAAATATTCAACTTCGGCAATTCCCCGTACACCATCCACTACAACTACATCTGAACTGACCTTTTTTATGTTTGGTACACACCTCTGTGCCACAGCGTGCATTCCTTCCCTCTCCCGCAGGTCATTGGCCACCTGGCCGACATTTTCATCTGTAGGGTCAAGACCTCTTTTTTCAACTTCTTCCCGGATAACATCTCCCATGTTAATGACATTGATCCCAAAGTCTCTGGCGACCATTGATGCTTCAGATTTACCTGAAGCAGGCATTCCAACAAAAGCTATAATCTTCATTGTTATTTATCCTTATGGATATATTATTTAAAAGTTGTCAGTGCTTCTGATCTATACCCAAAAAGGTAATTTGAACTTTTAAATATCCGGCTGGACATGGCAAACTATTTATTCACAAAGATAAGAATTTAGTAGTGATAGGCTCAACGGGGACCTGGAGGTAAAAATAATGACAAAGTATGTGATAATTTCAAAACTTACAGATGATGGGGCAAAAACTCTCAAGAAAAATCCGCACAGAATAAAAGAAGTCAATGACGAGCTCAAAGAGATGGGAGTTGAGGTTCTGGAACAGTTCTTTATACTTGGAAAGTACGATTTCATCAATATCGTTAAAGCAAGGGATGAAACTGCAATTTCCAGGGCTGTGGTTGAACTGGCATCTAGGGGAAGTATAAGGACCCAGACATACACTGCAATACCGGTAGATGAATTCATAGAATCCCTGGACTGAATGTACTGTAGATCTGATGGTCTCCAGCAGTTGATCAGTATATTTTAATCAATATATCTTACCAATATATTCAGAGAGGAATAAAAATGACCGGCTTTAAAAAGATAGCAATAGCCATTGATGGTTCAATCAATTCAAGAGATGCAGTAGATGCGGGAATAGAACTGGCAGGTGTTACAAACGCATCGGTAGATGCAATTTATGTTATTCACTCTTCCCTGACAAAAAGCAACAGTTCTTCCCTGTCAGAAGAAGGCAAAAAGGCAACCGATTATGTCAAAAATGAAGGAGAAGAGAAGGGAGTGGATGTGAAATCTGTGATACTTGAAGGAAATCCGGCAGAAAAGATCATAGAATATGCAGAAAAGAACGATGCAGACCTGGTGGTAATGGGCACCAAAGGACATTCCGGAATAAAAAGGTTCATGCTTGGAAGTGTAGCAGAGAATGTGGTCAGGCATTCAATGGTACCTGTCATGATCGTACAATCAAAGTTCACACAGCCTGTAGAGGGAAAAAGGGCCGGAAAGCTTTCTAATGAGGAAATGAGAGAACAAAAATTAAGGGAAAAAAGGGAACATGTAAAATACCCTGACTGAGGAGAGATATAATGAAGAGCAGAGTTTACCAGAAGATCATGATAGCCACAGACGGATCTCAGAACAGTATGAAGGCAGTTGCTTCTGGAATTGAGATCGCCAAACTCAGTGGTGCAAAGGTATATGCAGTATATGTAGTTGATACCAGCTACAAAAAATATCTTGCAGATTTTGAAGATAAGGAAAAGGTCCATGAGCATCTGGTAAACCAGGGTAAAGATGCTATTTCGCATGTGGAGAAAGCAGGGGAAATGAAAAAAGTTCAGGTAGAACCTGTTATAATTGAAGGAAATCCTGCTGTTGAAATTGTTAACTATGCAGAAGAAAATAATATGGACATGATAGTAATGGGAACCATGGGAGTCACCGCTTCCAGGAAATTGTCCATTGGAAGTGTTGCAGAAAATGTAGTCAGAACCTCAAAGGTACAGGTTCTTGTTGTCCAGCGTTACACTCCCACCAGTCAGAATAATGAATGATTCCACAGATATCTCACATATATCCTCAACTATTTTACACATTTTTTGTTGCTGTTTTTGAACAATTTCTATAAATATCAGTGCATCCACTCACCGAAAGACTAAATAGTAATTATGCATTAAGGAATCCTACACAATTAAACATTGCAATTGTCGCTGTGAATTTAGCTGTATTCAGGATAAGTGCATGTAATTGCGCATGTTACCAGATAACAGGCACCGGGCTAGTTAGCGAGCAAACCACTGCGAGCATCAACAATTGTGCTGTTATCTAACAAAAATATGACCATGCTTTGTGACTTAGGGAGAATCAATAATGAAAGAGATAAGAATTCATGGTAGAGGTGGGCAGGGTTCTGTTACTGCCGCCGAGCTCCTGGCTGTTGCAGCATTTGCTGATGGAAAATACAGTCAGGCATTTCCAGCATTTGGTGTAGAGCGCCGGGGTGCTCCTGTACAGGCCTTTACCAGACTCAGTGACAGTCCGATCAGACTGAGAAGTCAGGTATACCAGCCAGATTATGTGATCGTTCAGGATCCAACCCTTATTGAGGTAGTGGATGTTGCAAATGGTATAAAGGACAATGGAATAATTATTATCAACAGTGAGTTTGAACCTGAACAATTCAGTTTCAGTACAGGAGCAACAGTAATGACAGTAGATGCAACAAGGATTGCACTGGATGTTATTGGAAGACCAATTGTCAATACCATACTGCTGGGAGCTTTTGCTGCTGCAACCGGAGAGATCCAGCCAGGATCCATTGCAGATGCAGTAAAGCAAAGATTCCCGGGTAAGATCGGAGAAAAGAATGCCGAAGCTATTGACAGAGCATATAGCATGACTATGGAGGCAAAGGCATGAGTATCACACCAGGAGGAGCATGCCAGCCGGGAACCACCCGAGAAAACAAGACAGGCGGATGGAGAAATTTCAGACCTCTCTATCATTATGATAAGTGTATAAAATGTAAGCTCTGTGAACTACTGTGTCCTGATATGTCGGTTATTCTGAGGGATGATGGATTCTATGAGTTTGATTATGATTACTGTAAAGGATGTGGACTCTGTGCCAATGAATGTCCAGTAGATGCCATTGAAATGATTCTGGAGGAAAAATAAAATGGCTTTGTTACGTGAAACGGATAAAGATAAAATGACCGTTGTTGAAGGGTCATATGCAGTTGCACATGCTGTCAAAGTATGCAAACCGAATGTCATTTCAGCATATCCCATAACTCCACAGACACACATAGTTGAGGAATTATCCCAGTTTATGGCAGATGGTGAGATTCCCAACTGTGAGTATATGAATGTAGAATCGGAATTTTCTGCACTCTCAGCACTTGTTGGTTCAGCTGCAACCGGAGCCAGAACATATTCGGCCACAACATCCCAGGGTCTTGCACTCATGCATGAGGTTATGTTCAATGCTGCAGGTATGAGACTTCCAATTGTCATGACAATCGTTAACAGGGCACTGAGCGCTCCGATCAACATCTGGAATGATCAGCAGGATTCAATATCCCAGAGAGATACCGGATGGATCCAGTTATATGCCGAGGATATACAGGAAGCATCTGACATGATCGCACAGGCGTACAGGGTTTCTGAAGACAGGGATGTACTGCTCCCTGCTATGGTATGTATGGATGGGTTTATACTGTCCCATGTATATGAACCGGTTGTATTGCTTGAGCAGGACCTTACAGATAAATACCTGAAAAAGTACGAAACTGAGCTCAAGCTTGATCCAAAGAACCCACTAAGTTTTGGAGCTTTTGCTGATCCTTCAACCTATACAGAATTCAGATACCTGCAGCAGCAGGCAATGGACAGAGCCCTTGACAGGATCGAGGAAGCCGCTGATGAGTTCAGGGAAATCTACGGTAGATATCATGGTGGTCTTGTAGATGAGTACATGACAGAAGATGCGGATATAATCCTCTTTGCAATGGGATCAGTGGTTGGTACTGTAAGAGATGTGGTGGACGAGATGCGAAACCGCGGTGAAAAGGTGGGACTTCTCAAGATCCGTACATTCAGGCCATTCCCTGCAGAAGCCATCAAAAAGGCCATTGCCAATGCAAAGGTGGTTGTCACACTTGATAAGAATATCTCCATCGGGCTTAACGAAGGAGCACTCTTTACAGAGACAAAATCATGCCTGTACAACACAGATATCAGAATTCCTGTAATTGGGTTTACACTGGGGCATGG
>SKZM01000099.1 GCA_007127385.1 Methanosalsum sp. | reverse complement strand
TGTATTCTTTATTCCGGAGAATTTGGTAGAAAAGTTATAGGTAATCTGGTAAATCAGAGTGGATTCTGTGTATCGTGTGGCGATCTTTGTGATCAGTGTCGCAGAAGCAGGCCTTCTGCTGCAGATCGAATAGTAGGAATATATGAGGTCTCCCAGAACCTTCCCGAATTTATAGAAGAGCCCGAGGAATATTTGCCGGCAATGCTTCCTGAATGTGATCTGTTAATTGCAATGGATCTGCATCCTGATCTGTTGACCGGACTGCCTGATATTGCAGAAAAGGCAGGCATATCTGGTGTTATTGTACCGGTTGAGCAGCACAGGCTTGGACCACCTGGAATTATCGAAAAGGTAAGAAAGGATCTTGAATCAAAAGATATTGACTGTGAGTTCCCAAGAGCCTTCTGTTCACTGGAAAAATGTGGTAAGCCTGTAATTGACCGATTTGTTGAAATGGGATTCGGTAAACCGGTTCTTAGGATACAACTCAATGAGAGGAAGGATCATATTGTTGCAGTGGATGTAATAACAGATGCTCCCTGCGGATCGACATGTTTTGTTGCAAGAAAGCTCAGGGGCACAGCGGTAAAAGAATATAAAGAGACTGTATCCAGTGCTCACCATGCATACCCCTGTACAGCAGGTATGGAAATAGATCCGCAGATAGGCGATACTATTCTGCACAGGGCAGGATATATCATAAGAAACAGTGTGGAGGACGCACTGGAGGATTGAAAACAGTAATAACTGGCCTGTTATTGACCCGCAACAGAGGCACAGCTTACAGTCTGAATACTTCGGATTGTCTAAGCCAGTCAATATCTGATCGGTACAGTTCCCTGAGATCCTTAAGTCCAAGTTTTAGCATTGCAACACGACTTACTCCAAGTCCCCAGGCAAGTACAGGTTCCTTTATACCAAGTGGTTCAGTTACTTCTTTTCTGAAAATCCCGGCTCCTCCAAGTTCAACCCAGCCCATGCCCTCAATGTACACTTCTGGTTCTACGCTGGGTTCAGTGTATGGGAAATAACCAGGTCTAAACCTCACATCCTCAAATCCCATTCTGTGATAGAACTCAGTAAGGCATCCCAGAAGGTTTGCAAAGGACATGTTTTTATCCATCACCACCCCTTCGAGCTGTTCAAATTCAGGTGTATGGGTTGGATCAATTGTTTCTCGTCTGTATGCTCGATCAATACAGAAAGCCTTTACAGGGGGTTGTGGATTATCTGCAAGATATTTGATGGTAACAGATGTGGTATGTGTCCTGAGTACATTTTTTGCAGCTATTTCCTCACACCATTTTCCACCCCATCCGGTAGATTCATTCTCTCCTCCGTATTCATGCATGGCACATACTTTGCTCCTGTATTCTTCAGGCAGCTGTGATGTAGAATCCAGATGGAAAGTATCCTGCATTTCACGTGCAGGGTGATCCTGTGGCTGAAATAGTGTATCAAAGTTCCAGAATGAACTCTGTATTATGTCACCTTTTATTTCAGTAAAGCCCATTTCCAGAAAAATATGTCTCATCTGGTTCAGCAGACGCTGATAGGGATGTATTTTGCCTCCGTAAACAGGCTTTGGAGGAATTGATATGTCATATGGCCTGAAGGTTTTATTCTTCCATTCCCCGCTTTTCAGTAATCTGGATGTCAGTTGTGTTATTTCTTCCTGGATATCAAGGCCACTTCCGGCAATATCCAGACCTTCATCTGTGATCTCAATGGTTCTGAATTTATCTTCATCTTCATACACAAGCTTTCTTTTGATAAGATCTTTTAAGACTTTCTCAAAACCCTCTAAATCTTCAGTACTCAGAGTTTTACCTTCAAGCCTGTCAAGCAGTGCTTCATCATTTCCAGGTTCAGGTTGGGAAGAGGGAACCATCCGGCCGTTATCAATGACTGCCCATCCCTTTCTGAGAAGCCAGCCGGTTGCAATTCCAACCATCATGGGTGAGAATCTCTGCTTGAGATCTTCAATGAGTACCGGTTCTGAAATAAAATCAATGATTTGCCTCTCAGGTAACCCGTTTTTGGAGTATTCTTCTCCTTCTGATGTAAGACCGTATTTTTTGACTACACTGTCTTCTACATTAACATATCCCTTCTCTTCAAGCAGAAAAGCTGCATGCATTGCAGTTTCTGTTTTAAGCTTTGTTATCTGTGAAAGTTCTTCAGGAGTACATTTGGGGTTATCTTTCAGGGCAAGTAACACAGTCTTCTCATGAGATGTAAGTTTCTGCTGGGAAATCATATCAATACCTGCATGTTGATTATTTTTATATTATGCTTCTATTCCATATTCATGTAGCCGCTCTCTTGCATTCTCACGCATCTGCTGGTGCTCCACCAGAAACTCCTTCATAAGCTCTGCAGCATAGGCTTTGCATTTACCACACATAAGCTTTCCATCACTACATTCCTGATGTATCCTGGCAAGCTCCCTGTCATCTTCCACAAGATGGAACAGCATGATCTCAAAGACCGAACATTCTTCAGGTATCCCTCCAAGTTCCTTCTGTTCCTGGAGAGTTATACGTCCACCGGTTTTTGAACGTTTGATCTTTTTGGCAGAACCCTCAGGATCATCTGTAAGGGCAATATAGCTATCAGGTGAACTGCTTGACATTTTTCCACCCTGAAGACCGGACATGAATCTGTGATATGTAGATGCAGGCGGTACAAAAGAATATCCTCCAAATTCAAGTTCTACCTGACGGACTGCTTCAAGCAGGCTGTCAAAATCGTCGGTATTGTATACATCGACATGTCCCTCAAACAGCTTTGCATTACCAGGGACCTGCTTTTTAATTTCCTTTAGTGCCTCTGTTGGTGCAGATTTACTTCTGACACTGAAATAAGAATTCCCATCATTCTGCTCACGCTTCTCTATTCTGAACATATTCATCTTGTGTGCAAGGCCTCTTGTAAGTCTTATATGCGGATCCTGGTAAGCACCTACGGGAATAACTGTGGGTCTTGGTCCCCCGTTGTCAGCTAACTGCGGGTTCAGTATATCTGCGCTCTGGCACAGGGCACTTATCATATGGGATATATTCGTTTCTCCACTGAATCCATAGATTGCACTCATTTCTGAAAAATTGGCCCGAACTCCCAGTTCAAATGCAAGATCCATAATTTGCTGTGTTTCTGACTGGAAATAGATATGTCCATCTGGTTCAAATCCAAGTGCTATCAGACTGAGTATATATTCATTGATCCCGGTTTCCCTGCACATCTCCCATGAAATGCCCCTGACCGAATAAGCTTCCCTGTCGGCAATACCTACAAAGGCATCTCCTCCCATCTTCTGGTGCCATATGATTTCGTCCATCACCATTTTATGTCCCAGGTGCACCTTTCCGCTGGGCATGAACCCACTCATAACTGAAAATGGCTTCTGGCTGTTCATTGCATCTATTACCAGATCATAACTTCTGTGTCCAAAAATAATATTTCGTCTTATATAGCGGTTAGGACTCTTTATTTCTGGAATTAGATCGTTGAAAGGAGATATTCCAAAATCATCAAACAGCCTGGAATAATCCTGAATGCTGGACGAACTCCATGGATTTATTTTGACATTCATTTATTACCTCTCTTATCTTCATTATGCAGGATAGGGTTGGCTTTAATATTGTTGCTGTTTGCATTTATATTTTGATGATCAGGCTGAAAATTAGAATCAACATGCTTCTATGTAAATGTTGGCATTTCTCAATTCCTTTTGATCTCATCAAAACTGAATGGTATGGGGGAGTTATCAGGAATGCTGTTTACAAGCTCTAGAAATTCTGGTGTATGCATCAGGCAACTGCTTCTCTGACCTTTGAACTCATCATATGTCCGTATTCGGCTCCATATTTCTTTAAGGGAGTTTTCATTGATGTTCCCGAATTCAAAGGGTATGTAGGGGCAGGGTTTTACTGATCCGTCCACACATATATGCAGCCATCTCTGGCCTGCTAAGCATCCAAGCATCTCTCCTTCAAAATAGGTACTGGAGAATATCCTGGGTCCGTCCTGTGCAGAATTGATCCGTTTATACATATCCAGTATTGTGGCCCTGTGACTGTCAGAAAGGATCGGATCCCCTTTCTTTTTAGGAACTGATTCCCAGAGGGAAAACTCATGAACTCCAAGTTCAGATGCAAATTCATACATTTCAGGTAGTTCACTGATCCTGGAAGGTGATACATGTGTGGTCATTGTGACCAGCAGATCAGCATCAATACCATGTTTTATGGCAGATACCGCTTTATCGAAAGCACCATCAAGCTTTCTGACAGAATCATGCTTTTCAGGATATGTGGAATAAATGCTTATCAGGAGATTGTGAAGTCCTGCTTCTTTGAGACGTCTTGCAGACTCAGGTGTTATTTCTGTGCCAGGGGTAAAGATATTCACTATCGCTCGATCTTTATCTACATATTCTATAAGCTCGAATATCTCTTCCCTTAAAAGGGGATCTCCCTCAGTGAAGGTGATAATGAATGCTCCCATATCAAGAGCCTGGTCAATAGCATTTTTTATCGTGTCAATGTCAAGTTCTCCTTCTCCACCACTCACGACACAGTGTTCACAATTGCAGCGACACTCTCTTGTGATCTCAAATGAAACGGTTTCAGGTACGTATTTTCCAAGTGCTATCTGAAATTCGGCAAGAAGGAGTCTTTTGAATACTTTGCCGGGTATTGGCGGCAACCACGCTGACGCAATGATCCCATCATCTGTGATCTTTGCAGGTCTTTCATTCTCAAGCCTTGAATTGATTTTTTCAATAAAAGGAGTGCAGAGATGTTTTAGATAGCCTTCAGCATTGAGAAAAAGCCTGTTTCGGGTATGTACCAGTTTTATCGTGGCTCCGGGAACTGATAGTACTTCTACCTCGTTTTCGATGGAATTAGAGCTGGAACTGTTTTTGTCCATCATTTATCCCTCATTATAATGTTGTAAAGTCCATGGCATCATTTTCATGTCCGATAACCGATTCTGAGGGATAGACAACGATACCCCCGTCGGTTATTGTATAGGGATGTATTGATTCCTTGTGCTTTACTCCCCTCATTTTAAGGATTTCAAGAGCACGTACACGGTTTCCTCCAACCCTGAACATATGCATCCTGATAACACCCTCACAGAGGTATTCCTCTACATTGAATTGCCCGCAATTGTCGCCTATTTCACTTGTTATCAGAGTGGTGCAGTCCATATTCTCAATATTCTTTATAAATTCCAGTATTACGTGCCTGACATTGACAGGATCAGAAGAGATTTTCAGTGATGTTATTGAATCAATAAAAAGCCTTTTTGCACCAGTTTCCTTTACATTCTTATATATTTCTTTGAGAAGGTGCTCAATGGTTGCGATTTCTGCACTGGCTGTACCGATATTATCCTGAGATTCTTTGATATATCTACTATAGACTATAGGATTTGCTCTTATAATCCGGATTTTGTCTTCCTTGGTCAGCCTTTCCAGGTCCCAACCATGTCTCCACATATTTCTCATGATACGTGCAGGAGACTCTTCAAGTGTTACATATAACCCCGGATCATTGTAATCCACAGCGCCCTTGTATAGATACTGGATCCCAAAGGTTGATTTACCTGCACCTGGACATCCTGTTACAAGGATCACGTCGTCTTCTATGAATCCACCTTCGATCATTTCATCGAGGCCGGGAATTGCAGTTGGTACACGAGTCATATTAATCTCGTTCCATTGATAAAATTTATAATTTCTTGATCCCAATACTATAAAAAATGATTCTTATTTTATGAAAAGTATCTATGGAATATCCATAGAAACTGTTCACACAGAATTGCTATTATACCTTTTCAGCAAAGGCAAGCGTACCACTGATACGTTTAATCCTGATGTTTACAACATCTCCCTGACTGGCGCCAGGTACAAAGATTGTAAACTTACTGACTTTTGCTATACCATCGCCTTTGGAACCAACAGCTTCGATCTTTACTTCGTACTCTTTTCCTTCCTCTATGGCATCCCTTGCTACTTCCGTCATAGCTTTACGCTTTTTCACAGGACGGTGAGCTCCGCATGCAAGACATTTGAGCACCATGACCCTCTCGACCTTTTCCAGTTGAGTATCAGGCCTTCCGCATTCTGAACATATCACATATTCTTCCACATAGGATCCAATATTTGATTTGATCAGTTCTTTAGGGAATCTTCCCTGAAATATAGCTCTGCTCCCTTCAACCTTACCTGCTGTTCCCAGTTCCCTGGTCAGGTATTTCATAAGGTGATCCGGATCACGGTTGAGTACACTTATAATATTGGTAAAATTGTCAAGTACTGTGGTCTTACCTTCAATAAAAATCCTGGGTTCCGGTATTATAAAACGGGCATCAGTGGTCTCTACATCCGGCAGGTTCTCCAGTGCACGATCCAGAAGTTTTTCATATTCATCCATTTTGCAATCTCCCTGCCATAGGTTGTATTTACTGTACCAGTTCCTGTCCTTTATCTACCACTATGCGCACAGGTGTTGGCAGTTTATATCCTGCTCTTTTGAGAGCTTTTTTTGCGGATTCAAAATTTTCCTTGTTGACTCCAACGGTAAATACCTTCTGACCTGCTGAAAGTCTGGCAGCGGTTCCTACGTTCTTACCATATGCTTGTCTCATACCACTGGATACACGGTCAGCACCGGCACCAGTTGCCTGTTTGTTTTCCCTCAG
>SKZM01000208.1 GCA_007127385.1 Methanosalsum sp. | reverse complement strand
TCAATTCATTACCAGGCTGTACAGTTGCAGGAAGATCCCTGACAACGGATGGTTCACTAGGTTCAACACCATCGGTTACAACCTCTACCTGAGTGTCACCGCTGATTGCTGTAAGTGACTGACCCTGCTGGATACTGAACTCACCACTGAAGTCATACATACCATCGGCTGCATCACCAGGAACTTCAACAGTATAGGTGTAGCTAGTCTGTGGAGCACCAATTGATACCCAACTGACAGTCTCACCTGAAGTTGCGATTGAACCGCCGGGTGCATCTGTAATGGTCCAGCCGGATGGTACATTATCTTCAATCAGTTCTTTATCGGCACCGTTGAGTGTGACATCCAGAGTTACTGTAAACTCATCACCAGGCTGTACAGTTGCAGGAAGATCTCGAGCAACATTTGGTTCACCTGATGCTGATGAAATCATAACTAATGATACCAGGAGTACCATTACCACAATTCCTATTTTTTTTAATCCTTTCATTTTTGAACCCCCAATAAATATAGGTGTTGAGAGATTGAAACTCTCAACAGCTTTTCACAACTCAATACGGCTCACCTGAAAGATACAGATCTATTACATCCGATACATCTCCAAGACTCAGCTGTCCTGCAAGATAGTCATCAATTGCTTGAGACACATCTCCAAGATTTATCATGCCAGTCTGTTCCAGATCGTATGGGTGGTATTCTGGATCATTTACAGGTGGTTCACCAGTGTCACCATTGTCAACAACATACTGTGGTGGAATGAACAACCGGGCATTCTTATGAGTGACAAAGTCAAGGTTAGCCTCATTGTATCCATCGGCCGGTCCCTTTACAAATTCACACTCATCTTCATACTCTGCTATGTGTTCATCTGTTGCATGAGCAATTGCTGGATGATCTACCTGAAGATACAGTCCATCGACACAGGTCCAGTCTTTACTGCAGTCTGCATCAAATATCTTGATACTGAAGTAAAGATCTTCATTCTCTATATCGACAAGACATCCGTGAATCAGACTGAGTAGATCCTTGTCAGAATCTGCAAACCAGCGGTATTCACCGTTGCTGTATTTCTTCAATGGAACACCTATGTCATGGTCATGAATTGCGACCTTGGTGTTATTCTCATAGAAGAATTCACCGTCTATAGTTACGTCGGTAAGCCTTATGTCACCTACAGTAACTGTGCCACTCTTATCCATGTCAATATATGCAGGCTCTGAATTATCGAATCTGTTGTTCTGGTTCAGATCAGCATATCTGAGAAGATTCTCAATATCATCCACATGATGATCCATTAATACGTAGGTTGCGTCCTTATTGCACATGAATACCTTGTTGGATGACTGTGGCCATTCTTCAAGACCATAGAATGGACTGCGTACATCGCTGATTGGTTCATAAACTCTGTAGTCACCGACTGTTACGAACATATCATGCGGATAGTACCATCCATTTACGTTTAGAGTAGATTCATTGGAATTATTGGTATCAACTCTTACTAGTTGCTGGAAGTAGAGTTTATCCGGACATGTCCAGTCACCTGTTGCATCGGAATCTATGTATCCAATTATGTCATTGATATGACCAATTGTTTTTAGTTCCCAGCCTGCATCAGCATCGTCTGTAACAGTAGGTCCAGCTTTCACAAGTGTTCCAGCTTCTCCAATTTCACCTTTAACCATATCTCCCGTAGCAAAGACTGGAGAGTCAGTGAGTCTGAAGTCATCAGCTGATACGTAGCCACTACCATCCACATCTATGTAGAGAGGATCTCCGAGTGAATAGCCAGCAAGTCCATCAATATCTGCATATTTGATACTGTATGGGTCCATTTCAGCATATGGTTTTCCAAGGTCGAATCTGTCACTGAAAGTTACTTTAGTCTTTCTGTCATACTGTGTAGATACACCAGTAAGTCTGATGTCACCAACAGAAACTCCAGCACTGCCATCCATATTGATGTAGATAGCTGTTGGTTCATTCACTAGATGAACAAGTGTTGCGTCTACCGGGGTCAGTGCATAGGTTGCATCGTGATCTCCCTGAACAACTTTTGTACCACATTCAGGTACACATACCTCATCAGGTGGGATGTACAGTCTTACATCATTTATTGTGACTACATCCTGGAACCACCAATATTCACTTGGTGCTCTTATGTACAGTTTGTCCGGGCAAGTCCAGTCGCCGCTGTCATCAGCATCGACATATCCTAGAAGGTCAGCTGCCTGTCCACTGCCAATTGCTTCAAGGTCTTCTCCACGGTCAGCATCATTGGTTTTAACGACACTCCATGCTTCGTATCCCCATTCACCAGCTTCCCAGAGAAGTGTACCATATTCGGCTTCAGTCTTCTGAAGTGAATAAACATCCACTGGTGGTACAGCAGTCAGTCTGATGTCACCTGCAGATACTTTGCCATCTTCATTGACATCAACGTATACTGGATCATACAGGTCATATTCGCCATTTTCATTGATGTCCATGTATTTCAGTGGTGCATCAATGATTTGTGTTATAACAGTATTTCCAAGTCCATCTTCATCGCCTGACATTACTTTTGTGTTTGGATCATATTTGTCATGCCAGTTTGAAAGTCTGATGTCACCAACAGCAATTACCCTGTCACCATCAGCATTAGTGACATTTCTCATGCTTACATACACATAACCATGTGTAGTCTTAACAATCTCTGTTTCTGGATCAACATCATTTAATGTGAAAACAGTTTCTTTATCGCACTGTTCCACAATAGTTCCACATGGTTTATCCCAGTGGAATTTTACATCGTCTGCTGCAGATACGCCTGATAACGCAAGGCATATCATTGCTGCGAGTAAAATTACACTCAATTTCCATCGCATATCTATTTACCTCCATTATGAAATTCTAATTCAATTCTAAACCTGCACAGCTATGAGCTATTCAGGATAACCGGTATTCACATATGCTCACAAACGCCATCTTCGACGCTTCTGGACGCTTTCCTTAGTTCTGAAAACATCCGTTTAGATGTGAAAGCATCTGGACCCCACTCCATCCCATAACTGCTACATTACTTTCTATAAGAGAGAAGTATTAAATAGCACTAAGAAGTAAAAATTAGAAAATCAGATGCAGAAGAAGTATCTGAAACAATGATAAGTATTAATTATACTTAATTGGAATACATCCTGCACATCACATCAATGGGTTGTGACCTCTGGAATTATTAATTATTATTAGCACCTATAGACTATTTCTCAGGTCAGTTATCCCATCCGAAGGAAAGTTAAAACAAAAATCTTATATCCAGGTTATTTGATATAAAAAAACATCAATTTAAGCTACTGGTTGATCGAGTATCAATAAAAAAAACGGATCGGTGTTCCTGATAACTTCACGGATTTAGAGATATGTCAAATTAGGAGGGATGATTGGTCTCATCCTTTGTAACCGTGAAGTTATCAGGCCCCACTATTCCCACAACAACCACAACAAATCCTATCTTTTTTAAGGTTAAATAAGAATATGAAACATAGTTAAGAATTGAAATTTCGAATTATTGTTTCTTAATAATAATAAATATGATCAGTTCTTCTTTTTTAAAAATAAACATGAGTAAAATCAGATGATAGTCTCTAAGAATAATTACTTAATTGTCAACAGTCCACAATAATTTAAAATTATTGTGAGATTTTAACATAAACCCAATCGGGACCGATATATCCTGCACATCCCAGATATCCTGAAATGAATACTGTAAAGAAATCATTGATAATATCAGCCAATTTCCAGATGAGTTATACCCATTAACTGAGAATATTGAACATATAAATAACATACTAAATATAATAAATCGGAAAACGGTTATATATTATTGTTTCTTACTTGTAAGAGGGAAGAATGGTTCTTAATGGAGTTACAGTAACTTAAAATTAAGGCACATTCGCATTGTAAAAAACAGAGTTATATATTCCGTTATAAAAATATAAACTTTGGGAACGGGGGTATTAAAATTAGAAGAAGCAGAACAGACATAGTATTGGATATATTGAACATAACTTCAAGTGGAGCTACAAAGACAAAGATCGTATACGGAGCAAACCTTAACTCAAGCATTGCAAAGAAGTATATCAATGATCTGAAAGATAAAGGCTTAATTGAACAGAGAAGCAATATATTTGTTATGACTGAAAAAGGTAAGGAATACAGAGAGTTGACAAAAGAACTTTTAGATTACTGGGATCAGAAACCCAGAATGTAAGTTCAGCATATGTTCCAGACCATCGTCATTATATAAATTATATACAGTTACAAAGGCTTTCTTGTAGCCGAATTCAGTTTCTGTGTAATTTCTCTGATCCAGATTGTCTGGAACATCCCAGTCGGCCAGTGGAAAATCATAACACCGTTTAAGATTTTCATACTGGCTAAAAAATCTCTCTTTTCTTTTTTCCGCATATTCCGGATCTATTCTCTCAAGCACCAGGTATGTATACAGATCAGCATATCCCTCGTCAAGCCATACATGCTCAAACCGGTGGTCTCGGGTCCAGTAATGCGCCAGTTCATGAATAAGTATATCGTATCCTTCACTATGAAGCAAACATATCCCATCTGCTCCACGATTCATTCCACCATATCCTGAAGTGTCAGCCCTGCTAGCCTGCGTGATTGTAATGTCATGGTCTGCTGGATATGGAATACCTGTAATATCCTCCAGATGGGAAAGAGTAATTTCAGCTATTCTAATCATTCCAAGAGCCCACTGCTTTTCACCCCTGTAATGGTACACTGTTACCTGCAGATCCCCCTGAGAAAGCTTTACATTCCTGCTGATAGATTCCCTTGAGCTGTTGCCATATATTTCAAATACATGTGCCTGGGTCCACTCATTTTCAGGCCTGGAATTGAAGACATAATATCCATCCACTTCATCCATTTCATAGATCCCGGGATCAAAATAAACGTCAAATGCATCAGGAATTTTGATACGAACCTCCACATCATCCCCTCTTTCATCAACGTTGAAGGCCATGATACTATCAGGGATGAGACTCTCGATCACAAGGTCATATTCAATATTGAAGGAATACTGATTGCCATACCATACAAGCTCCGGAAACTCAATTGTATAGAATGAATCATCATGGCCTAGACCATGGTAAGCCAGATCACCTGTTGCATCATATATCTCAATATTCTCAGCACCATCCGGGATATGAGAATGCATACGATCATAATAGCCTCTCCTGTAGCTAGTAGAGGCATCTGTGTTTTTGAATACAACTTCCTTAGAAACGTGTACCTGCATTGTTTCAGGATGTACCTCGTAATCAGAATCAATTGTTATAGCAGGAACATTCTGGTCAGCTGCAGCTGAAAATGAAAAAAACACAGTAACAACAGCCACAAAAAGTATTATGAGAGCATAAATACCATATATTCTCAGACGATCCATCAACCTGCTCCTTTTTACATGCAGTTAATGAAGAGATTCCCTGCAGAACATTAAGTTTGCGATTTTAGTTCAGAAACTTAGTTTAGAAATTAATATCGAAGAATAGTAAAAATGGAGATTAGGGTCATGATCGGCCATATCAGGCTTTTTAAAGGGAAAAATTAAGTTAATCCACCGGATATTGTTCCGTAGAAAAACAACCTGAAAAAAAGAGCTAGAAAAAAAAAGAAAAAAAGCACAGGAAAAGGAAGGAAAGAGCAACTCGGACTCATTCCCTGCCATTACATATTGCAAATGTCCTGTCTGGATTATCTGGACCTTATCTGATCAATCGTTTCTGATATCTGCGAGCTAAGTTCCAGTAATCGGGCCCTGAGCATCTCAACAGTCCACCCTCCTGCTGTGAACATGTATGCTGCACCAGCTGCGCCGGCTATGATCAAAACTCCCAGTACATACCAGAATATGCTCCTGCCCTCAAGAACTTCAAAAGTTCCTTCCAGTCCATTGACATTTACGGTATAGTTACCCGGCTCACCTGCAGTGTGCACAAATTCCAATGTTGTTGAATTACCTACATCAAGGGATATCAGCTTTGTATCGGTCACGTTTCCATTGATCATGAGATCAACATTGTATTCACCCTCTGCAGTCCCTGTATTTTCAACATCCACAGAAATTGTAACATCCCTGCCCTCCCTTACTTCTTCAGGAGAGATCACAAGATTTGAGAATTCAAAGTCTGCCTCCAGGGCAATGACCTCAATGTTCTTCTCTGCCTCAAGATAACCTTCCTTGTACGCAGTTATTTTATGCATTCCGGGCTCTCGGGCAGTTCTGGGGTCCACAGTACCATCTTCATCGGTAAGTCCCATAGAATTACCATCATAGAATACCTCCACACCTTCCATGGGTTCATCACCAATAGCAGTGGCAACTCTAATCTCCATTGAACTACCCTCGTATACAGTCTCAGGTGACACCTCAATGCTCATCATGCGATCTTCATCATCGGGAGAAATAACCTCAACGTTTCCTGTAGCTGAGATATATCCAGTTTTCTGTGCCTCCACTGTAAAAGTACCTGCCTCTGTTGGTATATATCTAATTTCACCATCCCTGTCTGTGGTTCCAATATTCTCTCCGCCAAACCTGACATTAACATCCTCAACACCTGCACCTCTTGAAGTTACAGTGATGGTGAGTGTGGAATCCATAACCGCTGTTGATGGCATATCCAGATCAAGAGAATCACCTGCAATTGTTCGCTCAACAAATGGATAGTATCGTATATCGGAAGAGTCAGCTACTTTGAATTTGATGTCTCCCATGATATCAATTGTACT
>SKZM01000059.1 GCA_007127385.1 Methanosalsum sp. | reverse complement strand
TGAAGTATTTTCAGGTGAAGTACTGGCTGAGTTTATCAAACAGTATTATCAGGATTCTCCAGTTCCATCCGAGATTCTTGTACCGCTCCAGATCCCTGAAAAAGAACTGATCCAGAAGTGGCTTTCAGGAAAAGGGAGAAAAGATGTTCGTATTCATGTTCCTGTAAAGGGTGATAAGAAAAGACTGCTTGAAATGGCGGAAAAGAATGCACTAATGTTTGGTAGACAGGCCAGGCTAAGTGCAGATTCAGATCAGTACGCCAGGCAAGCTCTCGAGGAGCTGAAAGACATTCTCTCACTCTCCTCCTCTCCATATAAGATTGAGGGTATTGATATATCAAACATCTCAGGCACAGATGCAGTAGGCTCAGTAGTGGTCTTTGAGGATGGCATTCCTGTGAATGGGAAATACAGGCAGTACAATATCAGAAGTGTTCAGGGCCCGGATGATTTTTCTATGATCGCAGAGGTCGTAAAAAGACGCTATTCAAAAATTGTGGAAGATGGGGGGAGTTTTCCGGATATTGTGCTCATTGACGGGGGGGCAGGACAGGTGCAGGCAGCCTGCAGATCAATTAATGAGATCGGAGCTAATATTCAGATCATAGGTCTTGCAAAGAAATTTGAGACAATAGTATTGCCTGACAGCTCTGAAACTGTGAATCTTCCTTCCACATCTTCCGCACTTACTCTGCTGATGAGGATCAGGGATGAAGCTCATCGGTTTGCACTCTCGGCTCACAGGAGAAAAAGAGCTGCAAAGCTGACACATTCAAGACTTGACAGTATACCTGGTATTGGAATGAAAAGAAAAAGGCTCCTTCTTCAAGAATTCAGGTCTGTTGATAGGATTGAGAGATCCTCTGTTGAGGAACTGGCCCGTGTTCCGGGGATAAGTAAAAAACTGGCAGAACATATCCTGGCTTATCTGAAAAACTAATTTTTTTTCTTATCCAGATCAATGCACAGACATGTGTACCGAAATATTCCTCATAGTAACACTTAATACACAAAATCTCTAAACTAAGTTCAAATGATTCTTTAAAGATCAGACAGCTTTCCTAGAAAGTGGGATATAAAGGGGTTAGATCATGGTAAATGAAATAAAATTTGGAAATATCAGCAGGGAAGCTGATATAAGAATGCTCTATGATATGGAGGACGTTATATACGATCAGGGCTGGCTAAAATCAGCTGATAATACTGAACTGTACTATATGTACCGCAATCTCTACAGAACTGAGAATGATCTTGAGATCATAGAGAAAAATCATTTAAGATATGATATCACCGTCATACCATCGGGTTTGCTGGGTATTGAGTATATCAAGACAGCAGGTCATTATCATCCAAAGGTTCCAGGTAGTGATGCCACATATCCGGAAGTTTACCAGGTACTGGAGGGAAATGCCACATACCTGCTCCAGAAAAGAAAAGATGAAAATGATGATAGGATGATTGAAGATGTGATCATTACCCACGCCGGGCCAGGTGATGTAGTTGTAGTTCCGCCCTATTATGGCCATGTTACTGTCAATGAGTCTGATTCTGACCTGAAAATGGCTAACTGGGTATGCAGTGATTTTTCATCGGTATATGATTCCATAAAAAAATGCAGGGGTGCAGCCTATTATCTTATAAAGACCGGGTATGTCAGAAATACTGAATACATGCACATACCGGATAGCAGGTACATTAGCCCAAAAGACCTGGAAGAATTCGGGCTTATCAAAGGTCATGATATGTATGAACTGGTGAACGATATTGAAAAACTTGATTTTCTAAGATCTCCCCAGAACTATACCGATATTTTTGAAAGAATGTACTAAACATCTGCGATCACCGTTATATAATTTGATGAGATCGTCAGAATATGGTAAAGTATATGAAGGTCTCTGTACTCAGGTAGTCTATACATTATCTGAGGTATGAAGTATGCAGGACCAGGGTTACAGACTTCAGTTTACATCAAGTAGGATTGAGGATCTGATGTACAGAACTACATTTAATCCAAAGTCAGGGGATGGAGATCTTATAGTTAATCTGTCTCTTTTCAGGGAGGAAGATCTTGAGGATGTGCTAAAGATCTTTAAAACAACTATTTCCAGTGGACTTGCAGTCAGTCCCTATGTAAAAATGCTCCATTGCGGGGATACTATTGCAGGCTACAGGATTGAGGAAGGTATGGCTGGAATCGCTACTGTGTGCAGTATTACCATTGATGGTATACTTCTCAAGTCCGGTATCCTTGTAAAGCCTCATTTTGGGGGGCTTGTTCAGATAAGAGATGGTATGCCGATAAGATTTACTGATGTTCTAAGGTATGCCAGTACAACAATAGATCCCCTGGAAGTACTCATGTCCCAGGAGGTCACATCTGTTACCCGGATGCTCAGGACCGGGTCCGGAAAGATACTGGCAAATCTGAGAGGTGCTCCCATGATTGCCCGGGAGAAGGTTGAAAGTGTCCTTGCTGATATGATGGACGCAGGTATCAGCGGAATTCTTGAGGTTGGTGAACCCAATACCCGGATACTGGACGTATCAGTTGAAAGGGATCATTTTGGAATTGTTGTTATAGGAGGAACCAACCCAATGGCCGTGGTACAGGAGAGCGGAATATATATTCACATCAATGCCATGTCTACTCTGATCGGTATCGATGAGATGAGACCCATAGGGGAAATCATATAATTGAAAACGAATGGCCTTTATGTTATGTATTTATGAATTTACTCTATCAGGACCCTCTTTTTGATGTTATCTGGGCTCCTATAATCTCATCCAGTCTGGTTATGAATTCTTCTTTCAGATTTGAGGGGATGGTAGCACCTGCCGCGATATCATGTCCTCCCCCACTGCCTCCGATATCCTCACATGTCTGTGAAAGAGCTTTTGACAGATTTATTCCTTTACGTATAAGATCCTGTGTTGCCCTTGCAGAGACCTTTACTCCGTCATCAGTATCCGCAAAGGCTATGATCGGAAGATTTCTGTTATCAACAATTGATGCGCTCATTCCTGCAATGATTCCAACGATCGTCTCTCGGATACTGGACCCTGCATCAAAGTACTGAAGGTTATTTAGCTGTATAACTCCGTTTTCCTTTACAAAAAGCAGCCCTCTGACAAGGTTCTGTCTGTGTTCGCTTAGAAGCCTGCGGGCGGATTCGTAAGCTTCTTGCCTGTCACCCATACATACCGCAAGTCCGACCTCTGCGTGGTCATAACGTGCAGTTGCATTGAGCAGGGTTGAATACTCTGAGGCATCACGCATCTCTGTTCCTTCCCTTTCATTGAGGAGGGTATATACCTCTCCTACAAGTCTTTCGATCTTGTAAGGTTCAACTCCTGCACGAAGTGAATGCTGGAAAAGTGCTGAAACGATTTTCTGTTTCTCTTCTCTTTCAAGATCTATCCACCGTCTCCATCTTTCATCACCTCCAAGGGGTAAATCCATACCTGCCAGAAATTCTATACATCCATCCTCATTTCCTGTAAGACCTGGAATATAGGGATCTGAAGCAAACTGCAGAAGTTTGAACACAGGTCTTGTCTGTTTACCAAATAGCGTAATGTCCCGGGCACAGCTAAGTGTATTCGCCTTCACTCCTTCTTCAAGTATTTCCCGGTTTATTCCGGTCAGTTTTCCTTGTTTCACATGCTGTAAATCTCCCACAGCACCAACAATTGCCAGGTCTGCAAGATCAGTATTATCTCCCATCTGTGATGCCAGAATATATGTTGTTCCTGAACCACTGAGTTCACTGGATCCGTTTGCTCCAAACAGGTGTGGGTTCAGGTGAAATTCTGTGTCTCCTTTTGGATGGTGATGATCAGACACAACTGCATTGATCCCACAGTTTCTTATGGTGTCAAGCATTCCGCTCCCAAGATCTGTAAAGATAACCAGTTCATGGTTCTGGTCAGCGATCTGTGTGATTATCATCTCGTCCAGTTGTTTTACAAACTGTACTGAATGTTCAATACTGGCACGTTCCAGTGCCCTGCAGATAATTCCTGCTGAGGTCAGGCCATCAGCATCGATATGTGAGACCACATGCACTGCCTGCTGACTCCTGATCTCCTCCGCGCATTTACTGGCTCTCTGTTTCATGTGACTATATGTAGTGGACATTGGCTATTCACCTATTCAAGTATACGTTTTCCCTTTTTCCACCCTGCAGGATCGATTATATAGTTTCCTCCGTTTCTTTCGATCATTGGAAAATCTTCAATCTCAGAAATGGAGAGTTTTACTGAGTCCTCTGATATGAACTTTTCACTAAGCTGTGTCCAGGGAATTACATATGCTTTTCTGCTTCTGCCTGCACCCATGCGAAGTTCGACTGCAAGATATCCTGTCCTGCCTGATCGCTTCAGAAAATCTGATATTCGGTCGATCTGATGAGTTCCTTTCTTATCGGTTGTAAAGTGCTGGGTAAAGTAGAGTGCAGTAGCACCCTTTTTGACAGATATGCTCTTGCACTCTATTCCGATATAATAATCCGGGTGAAGTGAATCCACGAGTATGTCCAGGTACTGATGAGTAAACCTGTGCTGCTTGATCCTGTATGCAATTCCCCTTACATTGTTCTTTTCAAAAAAAAGGTTAAATGATTGTACCAGCAGACGTTCGAACTCTGTCATATTGCTCCATCACTAATTGGGTTCATAGATGTGAGATATCACTTTTAAGATTTGTTATTCTCAGCTGCGTTAAATTGATGTAGTAAATGATCTATTGTATCCTACAATGAAGAAACAACATATTGAAATACTCTCATCTGCAGGTATGGTTCTGATTCTGACTGTGCTGTTGATAATGGTTAATCTGGCAGGCATCCCTCAGGAGAGCATAGGTTTTGTTCTCTCACTACTGGTATTCATACTTGTCACCACGGCAGTTGGCATAAAGCTTGCCAATATCCCTGAGTAAGTGATCAAAATGTCTGCAGTGACTGCACGCCTGAACTATGAGACATCTGGAAATAATGATATCAAGGACATTACTTCTGATGTGATACGGTCTGTTGAGCTCTCCGGTATCCGGGACGGAATAGTTCTGGTATTCTCTCCGGGCTCTACAGTAGCTATAACGACTCTGGAATATGAACCTGGTCTTGTAACGGATCTAAAGGAAGCACTTGAGAGATTTGCTCCCATGGAGGTTGAATACCGCCATAACCAGCGCTGGCATGACGGGAACGGCCACTCTCACATAAGAGCAGCTTTACTGGGACAGGACTGTTCCTTTCCGGTTATTGATGGCCAGATGGAACTGGGCACATGGCAGCAGATAATATTGATAGATCTCGATGTAAGGCCAAGGAGCAGAAAGGTCACAGTCCAGATAGTAGGAGATTGATCTAATATAAGCTGACTCAAGGTATGATCTTACTTTTGTTCAATCCAGAAAAAGCAGTCAGATAAAGAGATCCTATATCTGAAAAAATAATGTGCTGTCCATCTATTATGGTATCAGCATCATTCATGCTTCATCAGGAATTCTATAAAATCCTGACTGAGTCTGGTTTCCTTTGCCATCTTGTCGGCTATTATATCTTCAGCAAGACCTTCAGATCTCAAATCTGTTATACGGTTGAACACATTTCTGGATACTTCAGAATATTCATTTATGTCTTTTCTGTGACCCCACACATCGCCCTCAAGGAGGTCAATACCCTGCATTGATAGATACATCTGGGCAGATTTGGATATTGTTTTCTTGTAGGAGCTAGGGATATGGAGTGCCTTGACATCTGGACATTTCAAGATCAGTGAAAAGATATCTGTGTTTGAGGGCCTGAATGCAAGATGAACAATTTCTTCATCAGGGCCAAGTGTATTGATCTCTTCCTTTGAGCTTACAACTCTGATTTTCATTATAATCACTCTCTTTTATTTCTTCAATATTCAAAGCATTTTTATGTATGTGTATAAAAAATTATTTAGTTACTAAGAATACTGTATATACAAATAACTATATAAAGATTGTTCTTTATAAAAATATTGAAGTAAACTCTCAATTGATAAAGAATTATGTATGAAATTTTTATTATGATGATTATGATGACATCATAATGAGAGTATATTTATAATATTCATTCTTATAGTCTGATTGTGGCAATAGAACTACACAACAGGCTGATGAGATCTCGCAACATTAAGATCATATATGTGTTAATTGTATTGCTCATGACATATTTTGGAAGCTGGCTTCCTGATTTTGATCGTGTGGCAGGGGTTGAGAGTGCAATTATCAGCTCAACTGCTGTTTTTGGTCCTCTAAACGGCATGCTACTTGGTCCCTATCTTGGAGGGCTGGTAACCTTTGTGGGAATTTCTGCCCATTTCATAACCAGTCCCGAGAGACTGGGGTATCATACTTTTTTCCTTATATCACCGCTGTATGTTGTGCTTTCATCGGTTGTAGCCGGCTTTATTATAAGGGGAAAAGAAAGGATTGCACTTCTCATTTATGCATCCCTGATATTTTCATGGTATCTGTTAGATGCCGGAAGAGAAGTATTTTATTATCCCTGGTTCCATATTGCAATTCTTATATTGTTTTTGCTGGTTCGTACCAGATTATGGGATAATGCCAGAGGGATTGGATTTCATACTTTCACAATTTTACTTATGACGTCTCTCATTGCTGTATTATCCGATCAAATGGCAGGAAGTATTATGGCTCAGGTATTACTGGACGTACCTGTGCATGCCTACAGCGCTGTTATTTTCATCTATCCGGCTGAGCGCTTAATACTGGCATTTGCAGCAGCACTGGTCATGTACCTTCTGATTT
>SKZM01000050.1 GCA_007127385.1 Methanosalsum sp. | reverse complement strand
GTATCTGTTGGCGATGAATCATATTCCCTTAAACTCGACCCCACAAAGAGAGATATGTTTCTGGGTTTTGAGAAAGGGGACGAAGTTAAGATGACCGGACATTTCATACACCGACCACTTGATGAAGATATGTTCCTGCCGGAATATGTAATGCACCACCCTGTCGAGCATGTCGGTGATGTACAGATAGAAGATATAATGAAACATCCGGAAAACTTCAATGGAAAATACCTCAGAATAAAAGGAAACCTTACAGATATCAGAGAATATTCAACCAACTATATAATTCATATTACAGATACAGAATCTGAAGGAAGGATCAAAGTTATCTTTTATGGAGTTACCATACTGGAATCGGGTACACTGGTGGAAGCTGAAGGATTGTTCAATGAAAATACGCTCCATAGTGAAAAAGTGAAAAAGTACAGGGATCCGCTCTCAATAAATAACGTACTGCCAGGATTTTCATCCCTTGCAGGAATTGTAGCCCTGGCCCTTTCAGGGATAGCTTTAATGCTTAAGAAACATAGGGACTGAGGATTATCATGCTAGTTGTACTATCTATTGGAGGATCAATACTTGCCAGGGATCTGAACCCTGAAAGATTTGCACTGTATGCAGACGCCCTTGAAAGAATTTCCCAGGAACATGAAGTAGTGGTAGTAACAGGAGGAGGGGCTGCTGCCAGAGAATATATTAAGGCTGCAAGGGAGATCGGTGCAAACGAGGTGGTATGCGACTATATAGGAATAGAGATTACCCGTCTTAATGCTCATCTGCTGATATCATCATTGGGAAAAGAGGCATATCCACAGCCACCAGGCACATACAGGGAAGCAGAGAATGCACTTTCTTCCGGAAAAATAGTTGTCATGGGGGGGGTGATCCCCGGCCAGACCACTGATGCAGTATCTGCCATTCTTGCAGAATACCTGGGGGCTGATCTGCTTGTAATTGCCACCTCTGTGGACGGAGTATATTCAAGTGACCCTGGAACAGATCCTGGTGCTGTCAGGTTTGAAAAGATGACTGCAAAAGAACTGATAGAGGTAGTCATGTCCGTAGAGATGAAGGCAGGATCAAAATCTCCTGTAGACCCCCTGGCAGCAAAAATGATTGAAAGATGCCAGATAGAAACTATTGTCATGGATGCAACTGATCCCCAGAACCTTATAGACGTGATTTTCCAGAGAAACCTGAAAACAGAACCTGTGGATGGCATCCAGAAAGGAACCATCATCATAGGGTGAAAGAGATACTAACCGGTAACTGTTTTTCTTACAGACCTCATTTCTCTTTGAAAAAGTGAGATAAATTACCATTTTTCAAAAATCAGGTATTATCTGAGATCAGCCAGTTTCCACCCGAGATGCTCTTTTATGATGGTATATGCCATTCCCGGAGGAATTGCTCCGATCTCAGTTATTATAAGATCAATATATTCAGCTGGTGTAAAGTCAAATGCCGGGTTTTTTACAGTTACGTTTTTCATCTCATTCAGTATCCCCGGATCAATAACCTCATCCTCTGATCTTTCTTCAATATCAATCAACTGGCCCAATATTGTACCGGGACTGAACTTATAGGTCTCTGCAGCAACCAGAAAATTGACCCTTGCCTCATGGGCCATAAGTGCAATCTGGGACGTACCGATCTTGTTCACAAGAGTACCGTTAACAGCAATAGCATCCGCACCCACTATTACAATATCAACATCCTTTATGATAGACCGGACTGCAGAATCAACAATCAGAGTGGCAGGAATGCCATAGTCATTCAATTCCTTTATTGTCAGAAGACCCTGTTTTCTTGGCCGGGATTCAGTTGCAATTACAGATATATCCTTACCCTGATCAAAGGCCTTTTTGATGGCAGCCAGTGCAGCATGAGAATTGCAGTGTGTCAATACCACATCTGAGTCCCTTATCCTGCGGGCACCAATCTCACCAATTCTTCCAAGGGCTTCCTGTGCCTGTTTAATGAACTTTTCAGCATTTTCAATAATTTCAGCCCTGGATTCGTCCACCGAATCGGAGGAATACGAGCTGGCGATCCTCACTGCATTTGGCAGTGAAACTGCCGTTGGACGGGTGCTTATCAGAATATCTGCTGCTTCCTGGACCTTTCTGCTGAACTCCTCCATCGAATCTGCCTGCATTTGAGCAGCATAATCCCTTATAGCAGATGCTGCAGCAACTGCGATTCTTCCTGCACCCCTTATCTCCATGGTCTGGATCTGGTCTGCGGTATCAAGTATTATTCTATGCATATATCCAGTATACGGGCTCCAAAAATTTATAGGTATCCGGTCATCCATTATGGAACAGAATATATAATACCAGCAAAAGCTGAGTAATATAGATAAAATAAAGATATTAAAGGAAATACAGGCAAAATCAAAATGAGTAAGGTTAAGGTAATGGATTTAAGGAACCTTAATTTTGACCAGCTTCCCGACACCCCCGGTGAACCCCACTATCTGTATCACCTGTCGGACTGATCATAATCTAGTGTCCCAGCACTGTCAATCGCAGAAACCTTCAATGGTCCATGGGTTTTTACGCCCAAATTGCGAATGATGTACCTTTTCCATTACCAAATACTAATAGGGTTAACTTATATTAAAAGCTGTTGATAGGTCGATACATATACCAATAATTACCTCAGTGGAGTACACAAAATATTATACCAATAACGTTCAGAGTTTATATGATAGCAATGAAGAGTTGATAGTTAAATGATATGCCTGCCATAGAAGAGACCGTTTTGCAGCAGGCATACACTCAAAATCAAAGTGAGCGGGATGGGGAACGGGGTAGTACAAAAAGTAGTGCTCACTTTGATAATTACAGAGATTAAGATTTATTGAGCATGCATATATAGTGTATGGAAACAGATCACCAAAATATGAGGCCATATGTATTAGAAATCAACTTCATGAAGCATGTACACACAATAAATATCATACACACCAACATTTAGAAGAGGATCATCATGACAACCATAACTTCAATCAATCCTGCAACAGAAAATATATACAGAGAATTTGAGATGTTCAGTACGGATCGTACATCCAGATGCATAGAAAAAGCTA
This sequence comes from Methanosalsum sp., assembly GCA_007127385.1. Taxonomy (GTDB): domain Archaea; phylum Halobacteriota; class Methanosarcinia; order Methanosarcinales; family Methanosarcinaceae; genus Methanosalsum. Next base: position 3,743 of record SKZM01000050.1, on the reverse strand, counting down.
CCAGTGCATTCAAAGAATGGAAAAGTACAGACATTGCACTCAGATCTGAACATCTCAGCAATACAGCCCGCGTACTGAGAAAAAGAAGGCATGAGCTTGCATCTGTCATCACAGAGGAGATGGGAAAGCCTATCAAACAATCAGTTTCCGAAATTGAGAAGTGTGCAGCTACCATGAATTATTTTGCTGATGAGGCAGAACATCTTCTCCGGCCTATTGAACAGGGAAAGGATGCAAAAAAATCCTATATAAAGCCTGAGCCTCTGGGACCTATTCTCTGTATCAAGCCATGGAATTTTCCTTTCTGGCAGGTGCTCAGTTTTGCATCCTATACATTGATGAGTGCGAATGTGGTTCTGCTAAAGCATTCAAGTTATGTACCTATGTGTGCACAGAAGATCGAGGATGTATTTCTGGATGCAGGACTGCCTGAGGGTGTATTTCAAACCCTTATGATCGATGGAAAATGTGCGTCATCCCTCATAGGCAGGGATGAGATCAGGGGAGTTTCATTTACTGGAAGCACACTCACAGGTGAGAAAATTGCTGAAAAGGCAGGAAGACATATGAAAAAAGCAGTTCTTGAGCTTGGAGGAAGCGATCCCTTCATTGTGCTTGAAGACTCGGATATTGAAAAGGCTGCCAGCACAGCTGCCTCTGCAAGGTTCCTCAACTGTGGACAGATTTGCATATCAGCCAAAAGAATAATTGTCCAGGAAAGTATAGCAGACGATTTTGTTCCTCTTTTTGCAGAACATACAGAAAAAATGAAAGTTGGAGATCCGATGGACAGCAGTACAGATATTGGACCACTTGCATCCAAACAGCAGGTTGAGACACTGGATGTGCAGGTCAATGATGCACTTGACTATGGTGCAAATACAGTGCTTGAAGGTGGAAAGGTGGAAGGGAAAGGATATTTCTATTCACCCGTGATCCTTACAGGCATTACCAGGGATATGAAGGTGTACAGGGAAGAAACGTTCGGGCCGGTGGCACCCATCATCACAGTAAAGGATGACGCTGAGGCCATAAAGACTGCAAATGATAGTGATTTTGGCCTGGGTGCAACTCTCTGGTGCGGTGATGATGAAAAGGCAATGGAACTGGCAGGTGAAATAGAGTCGGGAATGGTAGGGATTAACGGATTTTTCAGACCAGAACCTTCAATGCCCTTTGGAGGGACCAAAAAGAGCGGAATTGGCAGGGAATTATCCAGCTTTGGCATGTATGAATTCATGAATCTCAAATCAGTGAAACTGTACTGATATACATGACTCATTTCCTGGAATAGAAGCTGCACTATCTGAAAATCAGAATTATTGATTAGATTTAGGCAATGATATCAATATCCTTTGTAAATGCCTATAATTCCTTATATTTTCAGCAGCATACTTTGGATTTAGATAATACCATGAACCCTTTTTTTAATTTCCCCCTCCACAACTATATCATAATAGCTTGCCTGACCCTTTCATAGACATGTAGTATGAAAATCACTTTCTGCTAGATACTCCCATTTCACAGAATCTGGCGGGAAGTAATTATTACCATTAACAGTAATATATCAGCGATATCAGGATCCTAATATGAAAAAAATGGAACAGATAATAGCAGAAACAGTGTCATCAGATCTGGCACACCTTATCCCTGCAAGATTTGATGTGCTGGGAGATATTGCAGTTGTACAGATACCACCTGATATTGGACCATACAAAAGAGCTATTGCAAAGGCTATAGTTGAAAACCGCAGAGATATCAATGTTGTACTTAACAAGGTTACAAAACTTACCGGCGACAGCAGAACAGCATCTTTTGAATGCCTTCTTGGAAACAGATTCACCACTGATTACCGGGAGTATGGATATGTATACAGGATCGACCTGGCTAATGCATTTTTTAACAGCCGTCTATCCTATGAAAGACAGAGAGTACAATCCCAGATAAAGAACGAAGAGATGGTTGTTGTACCATTTAGTGGAGTTGGTCCTTTTGCGATACCTGCTGCAAAAAAAGCAACCGTGATTGCAGTCGATAGTAATCACAGAGCCTGCAGCCTTTTGAAGTACAATGTCAGGATAAACAATGTTGAAGATAATCTATCAATTGTACATGCCGATGCATGCTCTGTCAGAAACATGTTCACTCAGGATTTTGACAGAGCAATAGTGCCTGCACCCTATGGAATGGATCGATTCCTGGAAATAGTTCCAGATTGCATCAGAGATGGCGGCATTATACATTTTTATACATTTAAAAAGGAACATCAGATACCAGAACTGATACGCACCTATCACCGGTCAGGACTGGATGTCCGGTTTTACAGACGGTGCGGGAATGTAGCACCAGGTGTTAGCCGCTGGGTATTTGATCTGACAAAAACATAATTCACGAATGTAACGGCAAAAGTTATTAGTGTACAAATAAGATAGGGGTTGAGATAACACCCAGATGGATTATTTTTGCGATACAATGACCGAATCAGAACTGAAGAATAAGAAGATCACAATCATATGTTCTGTAAGTGACCCGGCAAGCCAGAACATCATGAACAGCCTGCTTTCAATGTATGACTGGAATCAGGTTGAGATTGACAGGAAGAGTGACGATTTTAGCAAAATATTTGAACACGGTGATTTCAGGATCGTGGAGATTGAAGCACATCATATCTACCAGGACGGAATTGATCGCAAGCTTAGCTCCTGTGGACTGGACCCTCTGATAATAATCTTTGCTTCAAGACACAGCAGCAGGGATGGAAGGAAGCTGCTTACAGCCCATATCAGCGGAAATACAGCAGAAGCTGAACTTGGCGGCAGGTCCCGGGAAGTTGCAATGGCCGCACCGGTTGCCATGGGAAATATCCTGAGATCCATGAAGGAACTCAGTATAGGAGTTGATTATGATGTATCAATGGAATCCACCCATCATGGACCAACTGATATCTGCACACCTTCCCTGTATGCAGAGATTGGAAGCACCAGCAGCCAGTGGACAGATCCTGTAGCAGGAAGGATCGTAGCCAGTTCTATCCTGTCCCTGGACAATCCATTACATCAGGAGGTTCCTGTTGCAATTGGATTTGGAGGGGGGCATTATTCAGCAAGACAGTCCATGCTCATATTCAGTGCAGATATAGCATTTGGACACAGTTTCCCAAACTACCAGCTAGCCGGGATGGATGCTGAGATCATAAAGCATGCCATTGAAAGAACAGGTCCCGACTTTGACTATGTTGACAGAAAAGCAATGCCTTCAGAAGAAATAAGCAGAATAGAAAAAATAGTCAACAAGCTCGGCCTTGAGGTAATCAGGGAAAGTGAGATCCAGCAGATAAAGGGCATTTCCTGGAGCACATTTTCAGAGATTCGCCGTACAGTAAACAGGTTATATCCAGGTGCCACACCTGTGCTCACCAAATGTCTGCAGGAATTTCTGTCATCATCTAAAAAGTGTACATGTAACAACGGGATCCGACCTACAGAACTCAGCAGAGATCTCATCCAGGAGGTAGATACTGTTGACCGGGATGGTTTAAAGCATTTTTTTGAAGAGTATCCGCTGATATACGCAGAAAATACAGATGGTACACTGGCAAACCATATTTTCAGTATTGGAGATGATAACATTCTGCAGAATGCATCCGGGAAATATATAGATAAATGCATTCAAATACTAAAAAAACATTATGAAATTGAATATAATTACGATGATAATATATTATATATTAAAAAGAATAGGTT
>SKZM01000151.1 GCA_007127385.1 Methanosalsum sp. | reverse complement strand
TGCAAAGATGAACGGTCTGCATGCAACCTTTATGCCAAAGCCTATATTCGGAGAAAATGGATCAGGAATGCACGTAAATCTCTCCCTCGAAAAAGATGGAAAGAACGCATTCTATGACCCTGACAGTGATATGGATATCAGTGATACCACCAAACACTTTATAGGCGGACTGCTAAAACATATCAGACCAATCACTGCAATAACAAACCCTATCGTTAACTCCTATAAAAGACTGGTACCGGGATACGAAGCCCCGGTATATATAGCCTGGTCCGGCACGAACAGAAGTTCACTTATACGTATCCCTGCAGCAAGGGGCAAGAGTACACGTGTCGAACTTAGAAGCCCGGACCCGTCATGCAATCCATATCTTGCCTTTGCAGCAATACTGGCTGCAGGTCTTGAAGGTATAAATGAAAAGATTGATCCGGGAGAGATGGTAGATATCAATATATTTGATCTGAACGAATGTGAACGTCGTGAACAATGCATCGATATCCTCCCGGCCACATTGCAGGAATCAAGCATGTATCTTGCAGAGAATGACCTGATGAAAGAAGCACTGGGCGAGCATGTGATCAACAATATCCTACGCCTTGCAAAAGCCGAATGGGACCTCTACAGCATGCAGGTGCATCAATGGGAGATCAACAGATATCTAAATGTAATATGAATAAGGGTGAAATATGAGTATTGTGTATCATAGATAGGTACACAATACCAAATTCCTTAAAATCGATACGTTATTCAGATAAATATTATTTCCTTTTTCTTTTTTTAGCCGACATCTTCTCAATGATCTCCAGATCGCAATCATCAATAACTGTCAGCCTACCCTTTTCAATAGCACTGTCTAACAGTTTCTTTCCTTTTTCTGTACGCACAATCAGGGAAGTATATCCATCGGGACTGCCTACAGAACCTGCAGAAATATCTGAATAATTTGCCGTAAAGTCGGTACATACATTACATCCGGGCCTTACACAATCATCCAGTTCTGAAAGAGGAATAGAGATTGTATTACCGTCATCCAGAATGATCTCAAATTTTCCCTTCACATCAAACCTTTCTACCTGAAAGGGAAGTATTGAGTGCTCTTTACTCAGTTTTTCTTCAAGAAGTTTTACGTAATCAAATGTTTCGGTACAGAACAATCCTATCATCACCCGGATAGAATCCCTAAACGGCCCCAGAAGATCAAGATCACTTTCACGTATCCTACTGATAGCCTGTGCCACACAGGGAACACCAACAACTGCAATGTTTCTGTATTTCTGTCTGATGACAGCGTCATTGAGTGCCGATACCAGAGGTACCCACCAGTTATATCTGCTACCTGCTTTCTTTACTACAGAATCTGAATCTGAGATAACAGCAGAGTAAGGTTTCAGGGTCCATGGATCCTCCGCAACCAAAACAACAGCATCTATAAGACCTGTCTCAAGAGCATTCATCAGCATTGCGGTAACTGCACCACCACTCTGCCTGCGTGGGATGTCAAGTTCCGATTTTGCAGACATGATACACATATAATCCCCAAGAAGGTCATCTTCTTCAATCAAATTATCCTTTACCCGGGGACATACATTGTAACATGCGCCACATGCAACACCATCATCTGCTGATTTGCAATAGCCTGTATGCATTGGATTATCAGATGACTTACCAGGTTCAAAATAGATAGACCCGGGCGGACATACAGCTACACATGCACCACATCCAGAACAGATCTCCTTCACCCATACCTCCGTTTCCAGTTCTTGATAAGTATTTTCATCCACAATATCACTCCCAGGTATATTTTCCAGCAAAGGGTCTGCTGCTTGAGGGACCAATGACCGTATAATCATTATCCATCAGAGGTTTATCATCAATATTGAAGTAATTACAGAATTCCTTTACCAGAGAATGTATCTCACAAAGCATGTTTTCATTCAATTCCATCTTTCTGGCACCTACACCAAGATAGCGATCATCAACAGTCCCACGAATAACTATCCTGCCACCATGTATACCACTGCCGATTCCTCTTTCAAAGTATGGGCCTTTCTGATCAATTCCAAGCAAAATAATCAGACCACCGGCCATATATTCTCCAAGAAAGGAATGTGCAGATTTCCCGATGACAAGGATGGGCTTCTTCTGATCATACTCTTTCATATGTATGCCTCCGCGATAGCCTATGTAATCCCGGACAAATATCTTTCCACCCCTCATACTATGGGCAGCAGCGTCACCAGTACTTCCATGGATAATGATCTTTCCATCATCCATTGTATTTCCCGGTGCATGTTCACAGTTTCCATGTACAATACATACAGGTCCGCTCATAAACATTCCCAGATCACCTCCGGGTACACCGTATATTTCAATACAGACATCAGCTTTGAGAGCATCTGCAATAAATCTCTGCCCGAGTACGTTTTTGAGCACTATTTCAGTGGCACCGTCTTCTACAGCCTGCCTTATTAGCTCATTTAGGGGAGTATAATGAATGCCGCGGGCATCAATAACCACCTTTTCATCAAGTACCATACAAATCATGCTCCTATTGGCTTTATCTGCAGAACATCAAGGCTTCCCTCATCAAGCATGTAGCCCCTCAAGCGTTCTCTGTTTCCTCTTAAACTTTCTATACTGTTTATACCTGCAGCACCCATCAATTCACTAAGTTCATACGTCCATGCATGTATCAGATTTGCAACCTGTCTTGAGCCGCTGTCTATATCCAGACGCTTTACAAGATCCTCGCGCTGGGTAGCTATTCCCCAGGGACATAGACCACGGTAACAACTGCCGCACACCCTGCAGCCCATTGCAATCAGCGCCGCAGTTCCTATATACACAGCATCAGCACCCAGAGCAATTGATTTTGCAATGTCAGCACTATTCCTGATTCCACCGCTTGCAATTATTGAGATTTCATTCCTGATACCTTGCTCATTCAGTTTCCTGTCAACACTTGCAATGGCAGCTTCAATAGGAATTCCTACATTATCACGGAAAACCTTGGGTGCTGCACCAGTACCTCCTCTGAATCCATCAATCACAACTGCATCTGCCGATGAACGGGCAATTCCTGCTGCAATAGCTGCAACGTTATGAACTGCTGCAACCTTTACAAAGACAGGTTTTTTCCACTGGGTAGCTTCCTTGAGGCCTCTTACCAGCTGGGCCAGATCCTCTATACTATAGATATCATGATGGGGTGCAGGACTTATAGCATCACTTCCAAGAGGAATCATTCTGGTACACGAAACATCAGAGCATACTTTCTCACCGGGAAGATGACCCCCTATACCAGGCTTTGCACCCTGACCGATCTTGATCTCAATAGCAGCGCCCCTGTCAAGATAATTGATATCAACACCAAACCGTCCTGATGCCACCTGAACGATCATATTATCCTGATATGGATATATACTCTCATGAAGTCCACCCTCACCGGTTCCCATGAATGTACCGACTTTAGAGACTGCCTTTGCAATACTTCTCTGGGCATTAAGACTGATCGCTCCGTAGCTCATATGCCCAATCATAATCGGCGTTTCAAGTTCAAGATTGGGGGCAAGTTCTGTTATAAGATCCACATCTCCATCCTCATTCTTTTTAAACTCGAGCCTCGGTGGTTTTTTTCCTATGTGGGTTCGAAGTTCCATTGGTTCACGTAAAGGATCAATACTTGGATTTGTTACCTGACATGCATCCAGAACCAGCCTGTCAAAGATTACTGGATATTCCTTTGCATTACCCATTCCTGCCAGTAAGATCTTACCTGTTCGGGACTGGTTGATGATATCCTCACGTGCCTCGCCTGTCCAGAGAGAATGGGATCTATAATCTACAGGGCGTTCCTTGAGTGAAATCGCATCTCTGGGGCACATAGATATACATCGGTGACATGCTGTGCATTTTCGAGAATTGAGGATCAGTTTACCTTCTTCATTTCTAAATACTCCATATGAACAGTTTTCTACACACCTCATGCACCGCATGCACTGATCGCGATCAATATCTATCCTGTATTTTAAGGGGACACTTCCCAGACTCATATGACAACTCTCCCGATAACAGGTTCCCCTGCCTTTGGCATGTATATATTTTCTATATCAGGATCAACTGTACGTATTGCTGCCTCTTCGCTGGAGATATAGAGTCTGTCACCATCATCTCCCACCACAAGAGGCCTGAGTTTAATACGATCTGTAAATCCCACAATCCCATCACTTCTTGCCACAACTATTCCAAAGGGACCGTTCATCATTGCAGGCCCATATGTCAGACGTATGGCCCGGTTAAGTTCTCTTTCCCGGGGTTGCATTGAATCGATCTCATCCCAGAAATGGGGAGCCAGGGCTTTTACGATAAAGTTTTCCGGAAGTTCATGCTTTCTGCCAAGCAGGTCAAAGAGATAAGCTACAACTTCGGTATCCGTAGACATTGTACACTTATATCCATTGCTTTCAACATACTGGCGATTCGTTCCATAGGATGTGATCTCACCGTTGTGAACAACGCTCCAGTCCAGAAGATTAAACGGATGTGCACCGCCCCACCATCCGGGAGTGTTTGTAGGATAGCGGTTATGAGCAAGCCATATGTACCCCTTATAGGAGTCGATACGGTAGAAATTGGCCACATCCTCTGGCCATCCTGCAGCCTTAAAGACACCCATATTCTTTCCAGAAGAAAATACCAGTGCGCCATTAATTCCAGAGTTTATACCCATGACCGTCTTTATGATTATATCTTCCTCAGGGGTCAGGCTCCCTACCATCAGATCCTTGTTGGGCTTGAAAAAATACCTCCAGGGAATATGCTGTCTCTTAAGCCTGGGCTGTTCATAAGTAGGGATCTCCTCCTGATGTACAATAACACCCCACTTGCTAAGGAGGTCATCAACCTTTGACTTTGGTTCAACTATGTTATCAAAAAACACATGAAGAGCATAGCAGTCTGGAAAATCAGGATATATGCCATATGCCACATAACCAGCACCTTCTCCACTCCCCCTCTCATCCATCAAACTGAGAGCATCCTTTATAGCAGATCCGTCCATCCGGGACCTATTTCTATCAATTACACTGAAGATTCCACACATATTCATTTATCACCATAAATTTTTCATATTCAGGGAGTAAATCAGTTTGACCGTTACTACCTGAATGGTTATTATAAACCATATCATTCTATGAATATAACTGGTATTTCACAGATATTAAAACTATATTATCAATTGGAGAACAGTTCGTCATCTTATATTCAAACGACATTATCTGTAATCCTGAATATAGTTTATCCTATGTATTAAATAGGTATTAGGTAACTTATTACCTACTTAATGATATATATAATTTTCTAATACTTTGGCTTTGACTAAAAAATCTGTAAGTTGACCAATAGCTAATACAATTGACCATAAACTAAATTTTAGATCGCCAATATCCGATATGCAAAATTCCCACTTTAAGAGCGTAAAAACATTAACTAAATTATTTATGCTCAATTAGATATTCCAGAAACTTCACCTCATTTAAAATATACGAAAAATTCAGACCACATAATGAAAATATCCATCCATAAAACTAAGACATCAAAAAAAAGAATTTAAAAGGAACTTCTGAAATAAGTCCCGTCCCTTTTTAACCCTGTATTTTTCTTACAATAAATGCCGCAGCAACAAGGCCTGCAGCAGAGAGAACAATTTGGAAGCCAGGAATATCTGAAGCAGGTTCTTCGCTGGAGACATCATATTCATTGCTGGATTTGAGTTCAACCCACTCACCGAACAACTGGCTGAAGTCGTCAACTTTATGCTCAAGAGCATGCACGCCATTGTGAACTGCATCTGCATGACCCTTATGAGAATACGGAGTCATCCTATCAAGGTCGTGTACATGCCGATCAAGATCATTTACCAGGCTTTTCAGATTTTCCATCTCATTCTGAGCATATTCAACCCCCCCATCATCGATGTAGTGCCTGATATCATGTGCAGACCTATCTATTTTATGTGACAACTGGTACACTTCTTCTGCCGGGGCCCTGATTTCAAAATCCAGTGATTGATCACCTGCAATATATCCCGACTCATCATGGATGTTCTTAGCTATAGCACGAATCTCATTACTAAGTTCAAGCAGTTTCTCATTTATAGACAGATCACTGGAATCTGTATGATTTTCTTCATTATGTTCATGAACATCAACGTATGAATAAAACATTACCTCAAATTCCTGAAATTTGTGCTGCAAAACATGCATTTCATCATGAATCTCATCTGCATGGTGTTGTGACTCATAGAATTCATAGTCCCAGAGATCATGCACCAGCCCATCAAGTTCAATAATATAGGATTTGAGAGTTTCCAGTTCATTAGCAGCCTTTTCATGATCTCCGTCATCGATATGATGCTTCATATCATGTGCAGATATGTCCACTTTATGTGCCACCTGGTGCACATCCTCTGCCACAGACCTTATTTCAGGATCAAGGGATTCATCCTGTACAATATATTCAGACTCATCATAGATGTTCTGGGCAATAGCGCGGATCTCATATCGGGCATCCAGAAAGTCCCCATCCATTACATTGCTCTCATGTGAGTGCGATAGCACAGGAACTGAAAAAATAACCATCAGAACACATAATATTATAGCCAGCCCCAGCAACTCGTTTATTTTCCGATTCATCAATTTGTTCCACCTGTTTATTTTATTTATACCAAATTGTTTGGCTTATATCCAAAATTTTTATAAAATAAAAACCAATGTCTAAAGAATATATATGTCAGTTAATATAATATACAATATATTTATTTTGCATCAGCCCTGTTATCCATATTGAACCTGATAATGAATCATATTCAATTATATCGTACATATAATCAATAGCATATGATTTAATTTTTATATATTAATAAATA
>SKZM01000087.1 GCA_007127385.1 Methanosalsum sp. | reverse complement strand
TTTCTGTATATTTTAATATCAGAGACCTGCACACTGTGAAATATTCTAAGTTAAAATCAAAGATGCCTGTCTGTGTAGGTTCAGGGAAATTTTCTGAACTTATATGTAGTTTTATTCCATTTGAAGATGGAATCTTTGAAGATGTGCCTGAAAACAATTCCCGCTTTCTGAAGGTAGATAATGAGAACATGGTCTTTTATGACTCGGGTAGAATAATCCTAAGTTTTGCTGTCAATAGTTTTAAATTAATTGATGAGGAGTATTTAAAGTGGAACTAATTTCCAGATCAATTTTTGAAACATCAGGTAATAACATTGCGAGATGTATTTATGAAACATTGATACCTGAAATAGAAACTCCTGTATCAGATAGGTCAAATGTGATGCTTTCTACTGAGGACAATACCTTAATTATGACCATCCAGTCCTCTGATATAATATCCATGCGTTCTGCTCTGAATACATGGCTTCGTCTTATTGGTATCTCTTATGAAATATTCAATAATCTGGAAGCAGAGTCTGCACTTGAAAAATAAAGGATGATCTTAATAGAAAGATTAAAATCACTTCAGGTCAATTGAAATGCCAGGTGAATATTATGAATGGAGAATACCCCCCACAGGTACAGAATCAGCTGGCTCAGCTCCAGCAGGTCCAGCAACAGGCTCAATCACTTGCAATGCAAAAGATGCAGACCGAATCTCTGAAAAAAGAATCTGAAATGGCAATGGAAGAGCTTGAAAACCTGCCGGATGATGTAATTATTTACAGATCAATTGGTGATCTTCAGATCAAAGCAAGCAAGGAAGAAACAGTTTCTAAACTAAAAGATAAGATAGAGTCACTATCATTAAGACTGCAATCAATATCCCGGCAGGAAGAGAGGATCTCCAAAAGATTTACTCAGCTCCAGGAACAAATCAAGCAGTCGATGAGCAATGCACAATAATAATCCATCATTCTACAATTAATCAATTCAGGATATCTTCCTGTAATGATTAGAGGCGTAAATGCAAGTAGATGAAATTGACTTTTATAACAGGCTATTGAATTATCGTCATGTTCTATATTTGTGCCATCGCAATGCAGATCCCGATGCAGTGAGCAGTGCATTAGCTCTATCTGAAGCAATTGGTGGTACTGTAGGTCTTGTTGATGGATATAACAGAGTTGCTTCAATCCTGATAGATAGACTAAATATAGATGTTGTTGAATCACCCAACCCGGATGATTATGAGTTCACATTGATAGTAGATACTTCAACATCAGCTCAGCTAAATGATATACAGCTTTCCAGATACGGAGTGATTGATCATCATGCTACTACTGCATTAACCGAAAAGGCAGATTTTTATCTTCACAGGCAGGCCACCTCAACGGCGGAGATAGTATTCAGTGTGCTCAAGTGTATGGAAGCTCCTGTCATGTCAAGAGTTGCCATTGGACTTCTTACGGGTATTGTTACTGATACAGGCCACTTCAAGCATGCAACCTCTGAGACCTTTAAAGCGGTTGCTGAAATAGTGGAGACCAGTGGTGTAGAATATGCAGAGGTCCTTGATCTTATGGCCAGTACCCCGCAGGATATTTCAATGAGAATAGCAATGCTAAAAGCGGCTTCAAGAGCAGAAACTCAACGTAGCGGTGACTGGCTGATCTCAACATCTCATGTAAGTTCTTTTGGAGGATCAGCTGCTTCTATGCTGATAAATATTGGTGCTGATGTTTCGTTTGTTGGTACTTCCAGAGAGGATTCTACAGCAAGGATAAGCGGCCGTGCAAAAAGGGAAGCTGTTAATGCAGGAGTAAATCTTGGTAAGATCATGGAAGAAGTCAGTAAACATTACGATGGAACTGGTGGTGGTCATGCCGGTGCTGCAGGAATAGATGTTAATTCGGACTTAGATGAAATATTAAATGAATGTAAAATGCATGTAATGGATATTCTCAAAGATCAGGAAAATCCTTCTAATTTGTAAATCTTCATATAATTTTACTGGTGAATAAAAATGATTGAGTACTGGAATCCACAAATTGAAAGACTTCCATCTGTTGAATTAAGAGAACTCCAGGAAGAAAAACTGCAAAATATTGTGCAATATGTGTATAGTCATTCATCCTTTTATCGAGAAAGATTTGATCGGGCAGGAGTAAAGCCTGAAGATATAAAATCACTGGATGATGTGAAAAAACTTCCATTCACTTACAAACAGGATCTCAGGGATACTTATCCTAAAGGAATGTTTTGTGTACCAAATGAACGACTGGTTAGATTTCATGTTTCTTCAGGTACAACTGGTAAGCCTACTGTCGTTGGATATACTCAAAATGATATTAATGAGTGGACTAAATCACTTGCAAGAGCATTGACATCTATAGGACTGGGACGAGGAGATGTACTACAGGTCAGCTATGGATATGGGCTTTTTACCGGAGGACTGGGACTTCACTATGGTGCAGAGGAGATTGGATCAACAGTCCTCCCAACAAGTGCAGGAAACACTGAAAGGCAAATGGAGCTGATGGGTGATCTTGGAACAACTGCAATTGCATGTACTCCTTCATATTTCTTATTTCTGAATGAAGCTGCTAAAAAAGAAGGTATAGATTTTCAGAAGGATACTAATTTAAAGGTTGGGATTCTTGGAGCTGAACCCTGGTCTGAAGAAATGCGCAAAAGGATTGAAGAATCAACCGGGATAAAAGCCTATGATGTATTTGGAACATCCGAACTAAGTGGGCCATTGTTCACAGAATGTGTTTATCAGGAGGGGATTCATATATGGGCCGATCAATTTTTGGTAGAAGTAATTGACAGTGATACCGGAGAGCCAGTTCCTGATGGGGAAAGGGGTGAACTTGTTATCACAACATTATCAAAAGAAGCTCTGCCATTGATCCGTTACAAAGTTGGAGATACTACTATTCTTAATAATGAACCCTGTCAGTGTGGGCGTACTCATCCTCGAATAATGAGGATTTTGGGCAGAGTAGATGATATGCTGGTTGTAAGGGGCATAAATGTATTCCCCGGACAGGTAGAATCTGTATTGATGAAAATAGCTGAAGTCGGTGAACATTTCATGATAATAGTTGATCGTGTCAACGAAATGGATACTATGACAATACAGATTGAGATGACAGATGCTGCTTTCAGTGACAGAGTAAATGATATGATCTCTCTGGAGAAAAAAGTTGCATCTGCTCTAAAAACCATACTGAACCTCAGTGTTAATGTAGAACTTGTTGAGCATGGTTCTCTCCCAAGATCAATCGGAAAGTCAAAAAAAGTTATAGATAAAAGAGTATTATAATATATAGATGAATTCGTAATTATTATTAGGTGGATTTATTATGATAGATAAAATGATCAAGCAGATCTCACTTTTTTCTGAAAACCGACCTGGAAGACTTGCAAACACTGCTGCAAAACTTAAGCGAGCAGGAATTAATATCAGGGCTTTTACAATAGCTGAAGCTGGTGATTTTGGAATTATCCGGATGGTAGTCGATAATCCCGATGAGGCTCACAAAGTTCTTCATGACTCTGGATTTACTGTTTCTGAAACCAGTGTGCTTGGTGTAGAAATGGAAGATGTTCCTGGAAGCCTTGCAAAAATAGCGGACGTACTCAGTAAACATAACATTAATATAGACTATGCATATGCTTTTGTTACCAGAACCGATAAAGCATTCCTTATTCTCAGAGTGGATGATATAGAAAGTGCTTTGAATGTTCTTGATGAAGCTAATATCAAGTTAATAGACATGAATGACATTAAAAATCTGTAAGCTGTTGATAAGCTGTTCTTTAATGCTACCTTATCAAAAAACGACTTTGACACCTTAAAAGCCAACAAAAAAGGATTTTGAGTAACTTAATAATATTCAAAAACGAAATAACAATTTAAGCTGGATTATATATCCAGCTTTTTAATCATTTTTGATGTCATCTCCGTTTTCCAGAACTGCCTGTGCTGCAGCAAGCCTTGCAATAGGTATTCTGTATGGTGAACAACTAACATAATCCAATCCGCTCACATACCCAAACTTTATGGATTTTGGTTCTCCTCCGTGTTCTCCACAGATTCCAACCTTTAGATCAGGATTTGTAGATCTTCCTCTTTTTATTCCCAATTTGATCAGCTCACCAACACCTTCCTGATCCAGAACTACAAAGGGGTCCATTTCAAGTATTCCTTTATCTATGTATAATGGTAAAAACTTGCCTGCATCATCCCTGCTGAATCCAAATGTTGTCTGGGTCAGGTCATTTGTACCAAACGAGAAAAATTCGGCGTGTTGTGCAATTTTATCCGCGGTTATTGCTGCACGGGGAAGCTCTATCATTGTACCAATAAGATAATCTATCCGGATGCTATTGTTATTCATAGTTTTCTCTGCTATCTCTTTCACCTCATTTCTTATCAGAGACAGCTCTTTAGCATCGGATATCAATGGAATCATTATCTCAGGTACTACTGTCACATTTTCTGATCTGAGTTCACAGGCAGCTTCAAATATTGCCTGTACCTGCATTTCATATATTTCCGGATAGGTGATTCCCAGCCTGCATCCTCTGTGTCCAAGCATAGGATTTATTTCTTTAACAGCTTCAACTCTTTCAATAATTTCCTTTATTTTTTCTATTTCTTTTTTATTATCATTGCCATATTGAAGTTTTGCAAGCTTTGCTTCCAGTTCTTCCAGTCTCGGTAGGAATTCATGCAGTGGTGGATCCAGAAGTCTTATCGTTACGGGATATTCTTTCATAGCTTTGAATATTCCAATGAAATCTTCTTTTTGCATTGGGAGAAGTTTTGATAATGCTTCTCTTCTCTCATTTTCATCTTCAGCCATGATCATTTCACGTACTACCGGAATCCGGTCTTCTCCAAAAAACATGTGTTCAGTTCTGCAAAGTCCTATTCCTTCAGCACCAAATTCATAAGCAATAGCCGCATCCTGGGGGGTATCTGCATTTGTTCGGATCCTGAGCTTGCGTATTCCATCGGACCATTCAAGGATCGTTTCCAGATCTTTGTTTACACCGGGAACTGCAAGCTCTACTTTACCTGCAATAACATTACCACTGGTACCGTCAATGGAAATGTAATCTCCTTCTTTTATGGTATACTCGCCTGCCATAAAACAGGCACCACCACTATCTATAGTTATGTCATCACAGCCGGCTACACATGGCTTACCCATACCTCTGGCAACTACGGCTGCATGAGATGTCATACCCCCTCTTACTGTAAGTATTCCTTCTGCTGCATGCATTCCTCCTATATCTTCAGGAGATGTTTCGGTACGTACCATGATCACCTTTTCATTGTTCTTCTTCATTTCTTCAGCATGTTCAGCAGTAAATACAACCTTGCCAACTGCAGCTCCCGGAGAAGCTGCCAGTCCTCTAGCAATAACCTGACACTCAGAGCCGGGTTTTATCATTGGATGAAGCATCTGGTCAACATGTTTTGGCTCCACCCTCAAAATAGCTGTTCTTTTATCAATGAGCTTTTCCTCGACCATATCTACAGCAATTTTTATTGTAGCAGCAGCTGTTCTTTTCCCTGCTCTTGTCTGGAGGATATAGAGTTTACCCTCTTCAATCGTAAATTCGATATCCTGCATATCTTTGAAATGCTGCTCTAACTTAGTGAATATTTCAACAAGCTGATCATAAACACGAGGCATTGTTTCCTCTAGTGTTTCAATTGACTGCGGAGTCCTTATTCCTGCAACAACATCTTCACCCTGGGCATTGATGAGATACTCTCCGAAATATTTTTTCTCACCTGTACCGGGGTCGCGGGTAAAAGCTACTCCCGTTCCTGAGGTATCTCCCATATTACCATATACCATGGTCTGGATGTTTACGGCTGTACCCCAGTCATGAGGAATATCATGCAGTTTTCTGTAGGTTTTTGCTCTCTGGTTGTTCCATGAGCTGAATACTGCATCTATTGCCATCTGGAGATGTTCCTTGGGATCCTGTGTAAATTTTTTGCCAATATTTTGTTCAATGATCTGCTTAAAGCTTTCAACCAGTTCTTTTAGTGCATCTACATCAAGATCAGTATCCAGTTTAATCCCAAGTTCTTTTTTCTTGCTCTCGATCATTGCTTCGAATTCATCATGATCTATTCCAAGAACAACATCACCAAACATTGCCAGGAATCTTCTGTAACTATCATAAGCAAATCTGGGGTTATCTGTTTTTTTTGCAAGTCCCTTAACCGATTCATCATTAAGGCCCAGGTTCAAAACGGTATCCATCATCCCAGGCATTGAGGCCTTTGCTCCGGAACGTACGGATAACAATAGTGGATTCTGTGAGTCCCCAAACTTTTTGTTATTGATTATTTCCAGTTTTTTAATTGCGTCGTTAATCTGCTGGAGAAGTCCTGCAGGATACTTTCCATGTTCAAGATAATAAACACAAACCTGTGTTGTTATTGTAAATCCGGGTGGGACCGGGACTCCCAGGTTAGCCATTTCTGCGAGGTTTGCACCTTTACCCCCGAGCAGATCTTTCATGCTGCCATTACCGTCTGTTTGATTGTCTCCGAAAAAGTACACAAATTTGTTTTCTGCCACCAGATATCCTCCATGGAGCGGATGAATCTATTTAAATATTTAAATTATTGATGGTACTGTCTGCTTTTAGAAAGTATCATTTAATATTTAAGTTTGTGGTTTATAGTCTAATTGTGTACATTATATGAAGTACAATTCAGTTCAGGCAAAAATATAAAAATAGAATTTGTAGATCGATATCTATGTGAATTAATTGATGGATTATAGTACTTTCAGGACACTCATTGTGGCAGATTTCACTTAATGTAATGCTATATTTTAAATCCGTTGCGAAACTTATATATAGAATCAGTTGGCTTATTATATACTAAACAGTTGCATTTATATATAGTTTAGAAGAGAAATATGAGACGACTTGGAAAAGTGTTGCATCTTACAAGCCAG
>SKZM01000123.1 GCA_007127385.1 Methanosalsum sp. | reverse complement strand
TAAAACCCGATCATTTCGAGCTGCTGCGAATCATTATATTGAGTTTGAGTTTTGTAACGGGTTCCAGCTTCTTCCACTCAACAACTGTATTTTCATCAAATGTGCACTCCTGAACTGTACGGTCCAGAAGTTTTCCATCGACCTCATAGATAAAAAAGCCCTCTTCACCATCTGTCGATACGATCACTTCCCTATCTCCCACTTTTCTCATTTCAACAGAAGAAACCCTCTTCAATGCATCCAGCAGGCTTTCACCAGGATTTACCTCAACATCCTTTTCCGGAGCAAAATGATCAAGTACATGGTAGAGCCCCTTCGTATCCGCTTTTAGAATATGGGAATTTCCAAATATTTCCCTTGTAACAAGTCCTGCATTTTCAAGTATCCGTACATGTTTCAATGCAACAGGTACTGAAATATTGAGTTCTTTTGCAATTCCTGTTATATGCATTTCATTATTGCATACAATATGCAAAATATTCAGACGGGTGGTACATCCAAGTGCCTTGAATATCTTTTTGGTCTTATCAGAATCATTCATGCCAGGACCATACCTTTCTTCTCAATTGACTCAAGGCTCAACATTACATCCTCATCTGAATGATGTTCCAGTATTTTCATTGCCCTGTTATTTCTCAATGCACTGCCTATAGCTTTAAAATCGATACTTCCTGATCCAACCGGAAGATGTTCATCAGACAGTCCGTTGTTGTCATGTATATGAAAATGAGATACCGGCATCTCCAGAAACTCATCCAGTCTTCCGGTTGTTGCCGCATGCCCTATATCAAGTGCAAGATGATGAGTCTTCAGATCCAGATCTGGATACCGGAAAACAAAACAGTTCCAGTCGGCTGGCATATTTTCAATACATATCTTTACATCGGTTTCCTCTGTAAATGCCTCCATTTCTTCAAGTGATCTGCTAAGCGAATCAAGGGCCTGTGCAATATCACTGGAATAGGTGAAATAACCGGGATGCAGAACCATCACACCTGCCTCTATCCTATGACATGCATCCAGCATCTGCCCTACAAGTTCCACACTTGCTCTGCGTATAGGCTCCCTTATGCATGCTATGTTAAGATCAGTGCAGGGTGCATGGACTGCATATTTGAGATTAAACGAGAGAGGAGTTTCTGAATCCTTTAGAAGGTCGTGTGGACCTTCAGAAAATATCTCTGCACAACTGACCTTTTTTTCAATAATTTCCAGTGCCTGATAAAGGGACAGCTGGCGATATGCATACGTTGAAATACCGATCATTGAAATTCTCCTGAATCTAATTGGTGTAGCTGCTATGATATATTAAATGTTATTTATTATTGAAAATTGGCTACCAAGTAATATAATAAATTGTTCAGATAACAACCATTACCTTTACGGATAAAAATGCAGCCAGTCCATACCTGAACATCATTGATTATTACACCGAAGGTACTGTATCATATCCATACAATGAGTGATTTATACCAACTGCTGAATTCATAAATACATACCAGACTGCAACCGGAGAATTTCACAGAAATTGATATTGCCCATCAAAATCTCATTTCACCATTCTTTTGGTGATCTCTGCCACATGCCTTCCCTGAAACCGTGCCACTGAGAGTTCATTCTCACTGGGATATCTGCTACCGTCAGGTGCTGCGATGGTAGAAGCACCATACGGACCACCACCGCTCATCTCATCCATTACAGATATTCCCGGTACTGAGTAAGGAACTCCGACTATAATCATTCCATGATGCAGCAGGGTTGTATGAAAGTTGAGAATGGTTGTTTCCTGGCCGCCGTGCTGGGTTGCCGTGGATGTAAATACACTTCCAACCTTGCCAACAAGTGCACCTTTCTGCCACAAACTCCCGGTTGAATCCAGAAAAGCCCTCATCTGGGCGGTCATCATGCCATACCTGGTCGGCACGCCAAATATTGTTGCATCACCCTCTGCAAGATTATCCACTGTTGCAACAGGGATGTGGGAGAACATTCTTTTGGTCTCGTTTGCTCCCACCTTCTCTAAAACCTCCTCTGATAAGGTTTCCTCAACCTGCATCAGCCTGACATCACTGCCTTCGACCTCTGCTGCACCTTCGACCACGGCTTCTGCCATTCTGTATATATGGCCGTGTATACTGTGAAATATCACGTTTATCTTCATTTCAAACCCCCAATAAATTTAAAAAAAGCCGGTCATTTATCGTGCTCATAACCTGCTTTTGCTGAAAATATTAAATTATTGTGTTAAATAATTTATCTACCGCTCTGATTTACTTTTTCCGATATCAGGAATTCCCACACCCACCACCACAACATGGGTCTCCATTGGAGGATGGGGCCAACCTTCGGGTGATAGTCTTTTCTCTTTTGTTTTAATTTCAATCTGATCATCATTGAATCCGCATTCTGACATGTATCTGGATACGATATCCCGTCCATGGTTTCTTGCAAAATCAAGTGCCTGGATATAATCATCAAATTTGTATCTTCCAACATTTGAAAATACTAAAAAGTTCTCATCGGGAAGGGTGAGGGATTCAGGTTTGATCATTATCTCAACTCTTTTGATCCCTTTTCCAAAAAGTGCGCCTGCAGCATTACCAACATGAGCAAATTCTGGGACAGTGATATCAGCATCAATTATATTTTTCAGGTCCTGATCATATGCTTTCACAGGTCCTCCAAGGAGTACAACAGGCAAATCCAGTTTGAACCGTACATGTTCACTTTCAGAAAGCATTTCCTCAATTCCCTCACACGGGATCATTGGCAGCATAAAGGTCAGCAGATGGTATGCCATGTTTTGGGTGAATCTTTTCTTCACATAGGTACAGAATTCGTATTTCTGCATGTGGGCCATTTTGGATATCCTGTCAGCTCCAGCAAGTGAAGCATCCCTGCTCCATTGTGTATATTCTCCAAGGACATGGAGAACATCTGTTGGGGTGAAACCGATAGCCTGAACCAGCCTCTTTCTGATCAGTGCATCCATCACCTGTGAAGCAGGAGGTTTTGAGGTTAGATTTGCAATATCTCCAAAGGAGAGAGGATCATCACCTATAACCCTAAAAAGATTCTTCTCAGAAGTGGTCAGCTCCCCTGCTTCCCTTCCAGTCCTTACAAAGAATTTCGTTGGCTGGATATTCTCATCAAGTGTACTTCTTGGAGTGGGCTGATCACGTTTGAGTTTTTCCAGAAAGCCCTGATATTTAACAGCAGCATAGCATAGAGGGATAACCCTTTTTGGACCTACGAAAACCTTCCGGTCCTTAACCCAGATATGGCTGTCTCCCCCCATCGCAGATGTTTCCATTTTTGTAGCCCGGACCCGGGTTTTCCAGCCCCCAACAACAGCACCAGTCTCGCTCAGTTCAGGTACGCCTTTTGACAGAATGGATACATCTGTACTGGTACCTCCCACATCAATGACGGCACATGTGTCCAGTCCGGTAAGAAAAGATGCCCCTATCAGACTTGCAGCAGGACCTGAAAAAATAGTTTCTATAGGTCTTTCAAGTGCGTCTTTGATCCCTATCACCGACCCATCACATTTGAGCATCAACATCCGGGCATCAATTCCGCGGTTTTTCACTGCCGAGATGGTTGCCTGTATGAATTTCTGGGTTATGGGAATGAGACGGGCATTGAGGGTGGCGGTTACTGCCCGTTCATATACTCCAATATCCTGAGACAGTTCATGGCCGCATACCACTGGCATATTCGTTATCTCCTGAACAATTTCCTTTGCCTTCAGCTCATGTTCAGGATTGCGTATACTAAAATAAGATGATACTGCAAAAGCAGAAACCCTGTTCTTTGTCTTTTTGACAAATGATCGTATATGATCAGGATCAAGGGATTCGAGTTCCTCACCATTACTATCATGTCCGCCACCGGAATGCAGGATATCTGCTGCAGGGTATTCCCTGTGAGGATGATCTCCCAGCAGAATCAGAGCCACTGGATCACCGGTCCCTTCAAGTACAGTATTTGTTGCCAGAGTAGTAGATACAGAAACAAGATGCACATCTGAAAGCATTGAAGGGTCAAGTCCGTCTATTGCGTTCTCTATTCCTTCAAGCATATCAGGGTATGTTGTCATTGATTTGTTATATTCGACTATCGAGCCGTCAGAATCTCTTACTATAATGGCATCAGTATATGTGCCTCCTGCATCTATACCCAGACTGTATTGCATAAATTTCACTCCTATAAGTATAAGGTAACCATATAATAAAAATGTAAATATAATATCATGATCTCAGTAACAAAAAAACAATGATATAGCTATCTCACATTGATATACATCAGCTAATTGGTATAAAGCAATTTGTTATCCATTCGTCTGTTTTCAGATAGCTCCCACTCATTAATAGCTCATAACATATACAAAGAAGATTGAACCGTATTTATTGCTACAATTCGCCTGATAGTAATAATGTACATAGAAATTTCTATTAAATTCAAAATTAAATTTATTGCCAGAAATATATAATAACTGCAATCCATCAGGATTGCAGTTTTTCTTCTGGTAGGAAATACAGGTTCTAGCAAGGATCAGAGTCCATAGTTCTTCTCAGGACGGAAGACCTTGACCTCTGATTTATATTTCTCCATGGAGTCGTTCATGAACTGATCCTTGTCATCTGTAAGGGCTTCCAGATCTGCCTTTGCTTTTCCAAGTGCATTGTCTTCAAACCTGGTCAGTTCAAGGTTGCCCTTCTTACCCTGGTCAAGAAGCTTGCAGCATTCCAGAGCTGCGTTCTTTGCACGCAGGTACAGGTTATCCCCGTCCTTTGCAATTGCCTGACCTATCTTGAAGGCATTGTCGTATGCAAGGATATAGCCCTGTGGATCTCTGAATTTGTCAGAAGCAACAAGCATGTCCCGCAAGATTTTTTCATTGCCGGACTTGAGTGCAACATTCATCAGTGCACAGTCGTATCCAAGGGTTTCTGCCCAGCACTGAACTGATGTACCACCAAATTCTGCGTGGTATTCAACGGATTCGTTGGACCACAGATCACAGCACTGCATGATCAGGTTACCGACCACATCTGAGTGGGCGTCAGTTGAGGTCTTACCTTCCTGGGATATGGGTACACCTGCTATTGACTTGACAATTGTGTTCTCATAACCACAGTCCTTTCCTGGACCTGTTGCACCTGCTTCATATGCAACCAGAGATCTGGAAGCTGCAATAGAACGGGCAATGATTGCCAGGGTGTGGGCAAGGTTCTTGTCAAGCAGACCACCTGCTATAAACATAGCAGTGTTTGCCTGGGCACAGTCTGTGTCACCGGCTGCAACAACATTGTTCTTCTTTGCAACTTTTACAATATCCTGCCAGATATATTCCATATCCATTGCACCCAGACATCCAATACCATACAGTACACCCTGCATGTCGTTTCTCAGGATCGCATGGTCAAATACCTCTTTACCTCCCATTGTCTCAATGGACAGCAGGTCGGCTCCCTTTGAAGCAACTTCATCAAATGCTTCCATGAGCACTGAATATTTGTCACCCCTTAATTCAAGGTAGTCACGGTCCTCACGGATGTCACCTGGTGTGTGTCTTAGTGCACATTTAATACCATACTCTTCATGGAACTCTTCCATAATGGTTTTCTGGGCATGTGCTACTTCTCCACCCCACTTGGGGTTGTTGGTCATCTGCTGGACATGTTCAGTTTCCAGAACAACTGCCGGGAATCCTACCTGGACCATTCTGGACATTATGTCTGTTGTGATCTTTTCATATTCCCTGACAAGCTTATCCTTGGATTCACCTGCAGCAGGTCTTGGAGCATAGTTCACCTCTGGGGTGGTATATCCTGCACCGATCTCAAGACCAAGTCCTGCTTTAACAGGTTTTGGAGATTTTCCAAAAACCATTTCGTCGGCACTGCCATAGGCCATCTTAGTAAATCTTTTAACTGTCATTTTGATCACCTCTTAATGTTGATGGAACTGATCTCTCAGCTTACCAATATCTCCACCACTCTTGAGTATAGCATTGGCCATCTTTACAGCATCATTTGCTTCCTCGCCATATACTCCGAGTTCATACTGTTCCACAAAGTCCTGATTGACTGCTCCGCCACCGCACTGGAATGGGACCTTTACACCACTCTCAACCAGTCTGTCATTGATCTGTTTGAAAGCGAACATAGTGGTTGTCATCAGGGCTGTACCGGTCAGCATCAGAGGTTTCTCTTTCTTGACAGCAGAGATAACTTCCTCTACAGGAACATCTCTTCCAAGGTCCACTACATCATATCCGGCTGCTCTTAGTAATGCAGCAACGATATTTTTACCGATGTCGTGTACATCACCCTCTGCCACATGGCAGACGATTTTACCTTTTGCCTCATGGGTCTTGCTTGATTTGGACTTACAGTAATCGATGCCCTCTAACATTGCATCTGCAGACATCATGACGTTTGGCAGGAATATTACACCGTCATCATATAACTTGCTGACAACGTTCATTCCTGTCATCAGATCCTGGATAAGATCAATTGGATCCTTTCCGCCACTTATAGCCTTATCAAGACCTGCAATAACTTCATCTTCATCGCCCTCAAAGATTGCCTGTGCAATCGAGCGAACTGGCTCATCTTTTGGATAAAGTTCTGCAGCAGCCTCTTCCGGTGCCATTTCCTTTTCCAATTTTACATTGTATCGTACCAGAATATCACTGGGTTTTACTTCTATCATGCCAATACTCCCTTTCGTTTATTTATATAGTCTGAGGTCCATGCGGGTTCATGGCCTCTTTTAAATTTTCCAATCTACTCGTAGAGATTCCTGAATAGAAATCTCTGATAAAAGATTAGAACTTATTATATATAAATATAACTATTGCCTTTTTTTAATATATATACTTATTTATACATATTAAAATTATTTAGATATATGTTCTTAACTTAATTGTCTCTATTGGTTCTTATTATTAAATAAATCTAAAAAAAATTATATTAAGTATGTATGATTGATTCGATATGTTTATATAAT
>SKZM01000104.1 GCA_007127385.1 Methanosalsum sp. | reverse complement strand
ATTGCAATTTCTTTTGAAAAGCCTGATGAAGTTGAAGATGTTATCTACCCTCAGTTATATAAAATGGAAAAATCAGTTTCTGATCTGCTGGAACAATACCATTTCAGGGTTCTAAGATCATTTTCATGGGCTGGAATAAATGAAAAAGACGCAAAAGCTATCGTTTATTTTGAACTGATCTCATCCCGGCTACCTCAGATGAAAAAACATATTGGTCCGCCTGTATGGCTTCGGGATCATGCAGAAAAATTCAAGCTAAAATATAAACATATGGATGATGTCTTTTCATTCTATATTGAGGATGGAAAATATGTATGTGACATGCCCAGAAAATATACTTGTGCAACTTCACTCCTGAAATCAAGGCTTAATACCTGTTCACTGGGGAAACATATTTCTGCAAGTGTTAATGAAGGCTTTCAGATATTCGAAAACGAAGAAATATGCACAATAAAATATTCTGGTTTTAGAAAAATTATTAACAGGTATATCTAAATTAATAATCGCCAGATCTTTTAAGCATGTACAGATATTCCTGTGCATAACCACAATAATTTCCAAAATATTCCCTGCCCCACTCACCAATTCTGTGGCAGTTCTTTCCCTTTTGCAAAAGTGTGTTATCAGAATACATATATTCGACTATCTTTTTAATATGTGTATCAACAGGGAATGATTCAAGCTTATTCATTGAGAACAGCAGGATGCAGTCTGCGACTTTTTCCCCTATTCCCTCAATTGACATCAATTCTTTCCTTGCATCATAATACTTCATTTTTTGCAGGGATTCAAGATCTATATTTCCGTTGTTTACAATCTCTGCAGCATTCTTTATTCTCTGTGTACGAAACCCCAATTTACATTCCTGAAGGTCGGATATACAGGCATTTGCTATATCCGATGGTTCCGGAAAACTGAAATATCCATCTGTGATTTCATTTCCAAACATACTGCAAAGATTTGAAATCCTTTTTTTAATTGTAGGTATGCTGGAAGCGGTGGCAAGCATATATGATATGAGACATTCCCATGGATCCTGTCTAATAAGACGCAATCCAAAAAAATCGTTTATTGCTTTGTTTATGCATGGATCTTTATTGATCTTTTGAAGAATATGACAAAGATCATCATCAATTCTGAAATAATTGATAAAGAATTCTGCAGGAAGATGCGAGTCTATTAAAACACTACCATCATTTTGCTGTATTGCGTGAATAATTTCACCTCCTGCAACACCTGTCCATACATCGTCTTTTTTATCCCATCTGAAAACCTGTCCACATCCCAGGGTATGATCAAGATTAAAATCTTTCCAGAAAAAATCAGGCATTGTGATCACCGTAATTCCAGGTATCTTAAAAAAGTTGCAGAGGATACAGTATCCCCCAGACCTACGGTGGATACAGGTTTTTCAGTGAGGATAGATGGAACTATACATACTGTATAGTCATCTTTAATTGCGTACAATCCCCTGCCATAGATTGTGCCTGAAATGTGCTCTGCCATTTTTTTCATTTGATATATTCCATAACTGCTTTCTTTCAGGTCGGCCACTGTGCTTTCAACAAATTTTCGACTTTCAAGTTTTCCGGTAGCAGCAAAAGTAGCTGCTGCTTTTATTCCAAAATCCATTGATTCAATTTCCACTTCAGGGCTGGAATAATTATTTTTGAAAACGGATATAATGAAATCTCTTGTATGGATAATTATTTTTTTATGACTGGTAAGGGACATTATCTTAACTGTAACTCCAAGTATGGCTTTACTGTCCATATCTTTGATCTTTTTAGAGGGAATTTCGTAAATATCTGCGATCATTGATAGTTCGTCTTCATTCATGCCAATACTGTCCACCGAACCGGAAAGAGATGAGAAGACATTATAAGCTATTTCCTTACTGGAAAAATCACCACATTCTGCATGGATCTTTAACCTTGGGTTCAGTTTCTTCCACGACCTTATTTGCATGATCACCTTTTCAAGCCTGTCTGAGTATGTTGTACTGTCTGGATATGTTTCCATCAACAGATGGAACCCAGAAACCACTACTCCGTTGATTTCATGTATATGCCGCATTGCATAGAGTTCAAAACCACTATCAATCTCAAGCTTGATATTTTCTGTATCATAGGTCGCAATAAACCTGTTTTCCCGTGGAACTCTTATCTCATTTCCGGCAATGGACAGTCGATCTCCTCTATCAAAATCAAATACAAAATGTATAAGTTCTCTATTATCATTTATTTGCTTGTTCTGTGCAGAATCTATTTTCTTTTCTACTTCTTTTCTGAATATTTCTTTTGGTATGATCATAGATTTTCTGGAAAAAAGTGATAGCTGTGTTTTTGAAGGAGCAAGTACATTTGGAATTACTTCATCAGCTCCCAGTTCTGAAAGCACATTGGCCATAATACCAGCATTTCCTCCCATTCTGATAGACGACCTATCAAAAAAAGTAGATTTTAAAAATTTAAATACCGGATCTTTATACACAATCCATTCTGCACCTTCTCCATTCTGCATACATCCAATGAGCCCGGAAAAAAAATCAGATACAGAACTGATCAATCCAGGCGGATCATCCACTTTTTTCAGAATGTCCTCTTCATCCAGATTCATGGATCTGATGAGAGTAGATATTTCATCACCATTTATTCTGTATACTGAATCAATATTGACATTATAGGCACATAATATTCTCATGATCAAACCTGTACTCTGGTCAAGTTATTTTTTTTGTATTCTGGATAACATACTGACAAAGGCAGCTGCAGAGATCGTATCACCAATTCCCACTGTAGCAGCAGGCTTTTCTACAACCTTTGTTGGGATGATTATCACATCATGGGTTGGTGTGCATACACACCCATCTTCGAGATCTTTAAGGGTACCTATCCCTCTCTGTATCAGGTGATTTTCAAGTGTTTCAAATTTATTGTAGCCTTTTTCCCATACAGGGACATCTAGACCAGCATCGCAGTCATCCAGTTTGCTGATGTCACCTACAAGGGCTCTGGCAGCAGCTACTGTTGATGAAAAAAGTAAAGATTTTTTATGGTCTTCAGGTGTTACCGGGTTGTTTTTTGAAATAACACATATGTAATAGCCAAGAGAATGTACATGAACTCGTTCAAGTTTCAGTTCATGGAGCAGAATAACAGAACCCTCATAAAGAGCATCTATAGCTCTTTCATCCTTTTTGATTACTGCATATGCAAGTTCTTCATATCCAAGAACATTGAGTGCATTTGCAACCTCTACGGTATCAAGGCCCAGAGAATGCACATGTTCCTGTACTATCTGCCTTAATATCACCCTGCGGATAAGTCTGTTCTGTATGGAGGTAAACTCAACGTGGATTCTTATTGAAGGATTAACTTCTTTTAGCTTTTTAATCAATTTGACGGATTTATCTACATAATGATCATAGGTATTCCCATCCTCATCTATTTCTTTTATCATCTGATAGCCTGCCAGTATGGCACCATCGATGCCTCTGTAGACCTCCTGAAGATGCTCATATATCTCCTGGTCCATATCTATCCTGATCCAAGGAGGCCTTGAAGAAACAATAAGCCGGTTATCTCTTGGAATCCTGATCCTTTCTCCACTAAATTCAAAATCGATATCTTTTGAAAATTCGATTATCCAGTTTACTTTGGGCTTATTATCTGAACTGTAGGCATCTTTTGGATGTAGGAGTTCAAGTTTTCCATCTACGATTACCGGATGTAGCATATTTTCACTATCAACGAAATATTCTGCCTGCTCTTTTGATAACCATGGTACGTAGGCAATAATATTGCTTACTTCCATATTTGCCAGAAGATTTGATATAATGCCTGCCTGTCCCCCCATTCTGGACACATCGGATCCGAGATTTTCACTCAGCCATTCGTGAATATCAAGTGTGTAGGTCGGCACTTCTGCAGCCTTCCCGTCACGCATTGAGATAATAAGGCGTGCAACAAAATCTTCGGGACTATCAATCTGGCGGGGATATTCCATCAATCTGCTTTTAACCTTTTCTTCATCAACCAGCTCTAACAATTTATGTATGTCATTTTCATCGATATGACGGATTGCATCAATATTGCAATTGTATGCAACAAATACCCCTCTTACTTTTTTAAGGTCATCTTTCATTTCAAAATACGTATCATTATATTGTTGTTCCCACTCTGAAATATCCATTTGTTCACTCCCAAATTTACCGGTTATGTTGTATATTCTGCATTGATCTTAACATAGTCATAGGAAAGGTCGCATCCCCATGCAGTTGCTTCTCCTGTTCCAATATTAAGGTCTGCAGTTATAATTATGTTATCCTGGGACATGATTGATTTTAACATGTCAAGGTTTTTCTTTTTCATACCAATGATATATCCATTTCTGACAATATCAATGCTTCCTGCTTCATTTGAAAAAGAAAGTGATATTTTGTTCTCTGCAACATCACATCCAGAGTATCCTATTGCAGATATTACTCTTCCCCAGTTTGGATCCTCACCAAATATTGCAGACTTTACAAGCATTGACCTTACTATAGCTTTGGATGCCAGTTTTGCATCTGCCATGGATGATGCTCCCTGAGTATGTGCTTCTATGAGCTTGGTTGCACCTTCTCCGTCTTTTGCTATCATTTTGGCAAGTGCGGTTAATACAAAATCAAGTCCTTCCTGAAAATCATTAATATCAGGTTTTATTGAAGAAAGGCCTGTGCTGATCAGTAGTGCCATATCATTGGTACTGGTATCCCCATCAACAACAACCATATTAAAACTGTGATCTACAGCTTTTTTCAGGCAAATGTCAAGGGTATCGGAGGCTATATCTGCATCAGTATAAATGAATGCAAGCATTGTGCCCATATTTGGCTCTATCATACCTGACCCTTTTGCAATTCCACCGATACGAACCCCACATTCCATCTCAACAGCTATCTCTTTGTGAAAAGTATCAGTGGTCATTATAGTCTCTGCTGCATTCCTG
Organism: Methanosalsum sp.; assembly: GCA_007127385.1. GTDB lineage: Archaea > Halobacteriota > Methanosarcinia > Methanosarcinales > Methanosarcinaceae > Methanosalsum. The sequence continues at coordinate 2,078 of SKZM01000104.1, read as the reverse complement.
CTTGCCTCTGCAGACCTATCCAGCGATCTCACAACCTCGCCTACATGATCTCTTATCCATTCAATATCCAGCTTTCTGCCAATAACTCCTGTAGAAGATACTGCAATGTTTTCTTCTGGATATTTTAGATGATGGTGCAGAATACTGGCCATTTCTTTTGCATCTGCCATTCCCTGCTGCCCGGTAAATGCATTGGCATTACCACTATTTACAATGACAGCTCCAATTTTCTGAGTTTTATATAAATTATTTCTTGTAATCACAAGAGGTGCAGCAATGATCTTATTCTTTGTAAAAACGCCAGCTGCATTTCCTTCACCATCGATTACAGCAATTCCCATTTTACCCTGTTTGATTCCTGCAGCTCTGACACCTTTTACTGCACAGATTCCTCCATCTATGATTTTCATTCAAAACCCTTCTTTTTAGACATCTGCAAGACCCTTTATGATATCTCCTCTTGTAACAATACCTACGAGTTTACCTTCTGAAACGACCGGTAATCTGTTAATTTTATTCTTTATCATAATTGTGGATGCTTCTTCTATTGAATCCTCTGGGGAAATTGTATATATTTTAGTTCTCATTATCTCTTTTACGGGTTTTGTTCCAATGTCAGTGAGCATACGCTTTGCTTCTTCCCAGCTGATCAGTTCCCTTATAGGTATCTCAATAACTTCAAAGGGGCTTGGAAGCCAGTAAGTATCATGTCTAGGGATTTCAAGCAACTGCAGTAGATCAAGTTCTGAAATTAAACCAATCAGCTTTTCCTTTTCTACAACCGGCATCCCACTGATATCGTTTTTCCGCAACATCTGAGCAACGTCACTGATTCTATCATCTGGTTTACAATAAATAACATCTGAGTTCATTACATCTTTTATTTTCATAATTCCACCTGCGAAATACATGACAAATACAAATTCATATGAGCATTGTGTGTACAATGAGAAAATAAATTTGATTTTATGGAGAAATCCCGGATACCCACAAACCGGTTGTTTCTTCAAAGCCACACATGAGGTTCATATTCTGTATTGCCTGTCCGGAAGCACCCTTTACAAGATTATCAATTGCTGATATTACTACCAGGCGTCTGTTTTCACTGTCCACTTCAAATCCAATATCACAGAAGTTTGATCCTCTTACTCCTCCAAGTGAAGGTACATCTTCCACCATGCGTATAAATTTATTATCTTTGTAAAATTGTTGATAGATTGACATGATGTCATCGTATTCCATATTCTCCTTAAGGAACAGATGAGATGTAGTCAGTATTCCCCTTATTGAAGGTATAACATGGGGTGTAAAACTAATATTGTTGATATTATGATCCAGTCTCTCCAATTCCTGAACAATCTCTGCTTTATGTCTGTGAGTTGTTAATTTATAAGCAACGATGTTTTCCGCCAGGTTTGGATAATGTGAAGTCTTTGATGGAGAAATCCCTGCACCGGTAATTCCTGACTTAGAGTCAAATATTGCAGTCTCAATAAGCTTCTCAGATGCAAGTGGAGCTGCAGACAATATTGCTCCGGTTGGATAACATCCGGGATTTGCAACAAAGTCCTCATCTGCAACCTCAGGATGCAATTCTACAAGACCATAAGTTGCTTTTCTGGGATCCTTATGTACCATTCCATAAACACTTTCAAATATTTTGGTATCCAGGCGATAATCTGCACTCAGATCAATTACCTTTATATTTTCATCCACAATCTCTGGTATAACATCCATTGATGCTCCGTGGGGTACAGCAGCAAAAATGACATCACATTCACTTTTTACTTTTTGAGGTGTAAGATTTTGAAAACGAATGTCTGTAAACCCTTTGAGATGTTTATGAACATCTGATACCTTCCGATCACTAAATGACCTTGATGTAGCAATTTTGACATTTACATCCGGATGGTTGCATAAAAGACGGATAAGTTCTCCGCCGGTATATCCTGACCCACCGATAATTCCTGCATCTAACATATAATATATCCTCTAATCTTTAATACACATCCAATAGTAATTAAAGTTATTACCACAGAAGGTATCATTTCAGGTGCATCGATGATTCCCTATCATTT
>SKZM01000012.1 GCA_007127385.1 Methanosalsum sp. | reverse complement strand
TCTACCTGTAATCTGGTGTTTACTTCAAGGAAGTAGAAATCACCCTGTGAATAAAGGAATTCAACTGTTCCGGCATTTTCATAATCTATTGTCTTTGCTGCCTTTACAGCTACATTGCCCATTTCTTCACGAAATTCAGGAGTCATAACAGGAGATGGTGCTTCTTCGATAAGCTTCTGATGTCTGCGCTGGATTGAACATTCCCTGTCAGATACGTAAACGGTATTTCCATATTTATCTGCCAGTATCTGGAACTCAATATGTCTTGGCTCTGGAAGATATTTTTCAATGAAGAGAGTGGGGTCACCAAATGTTGATCTGGCAACGGACTGGATCGAGCTGACGGCAGCTTTAAAGTTCTCTCTGGACTTTACTACCTTCATTCCAATCCCCCCACCTCCGGCAGAAGCCTTAACCATCACAGGATATCCTATCGAATCTGCAATCTCCATAGCTACATCAATATCTTCAATGGGTTCTCCACTGCCGGGTACAACAGGAACTCCTGCTTTTTCCATGGTTGAACGTGCAGCAATTTTACTTCCCATCTGTTCAATTACCTTGCTTGGCGGACCAATGAAATTAATTCCTGCCTTTTCACATGCTTCTGCAAACTTTGAGTTCTCTGAAAGAAAACCATATCCTGGATGTATTCCTTCAGCACCACTTTTTTCGGCAACCTCAAGTATTGCGTCAATATTGAGATAGCTCTTACTTGCAGGCGGTGGTCCTATCACATAAGCTTCATCTGCATACTTTGTAAAAAGAGCGTTACTATCGGCATCAGAATATACTGCAACTGTAGAAACCCCAAGCTCTTTACAGGCACGCATAATTCGGATTGCAATTTCACCTCTGTTTGCAACAAGTACTTTGTTAAACATGACCAATCAATCCCTGTCGTTTATTCAATCACTATCAGTACATCACCGGTACTGACTGCATCTCCATCGGACACAAATATTTCCTTGACAATGCCCCCCTGGTTTGCACTTATGGAGTTTTCCATCTTCATAGCTTCAATCACGCATATTGTATCACCCGGGTTAACCTGATCACCCACTTTTACATCAACCGAGAGAACCATTCCCTGCATATTGCATGTAACACTTCCCTCTGATGATGAATCGGGTTTAGGTTTGTCAGTGGATCCTGACTCGGATATTTTGACACTGCCATCTTTTGGTTCCACTTTCACATTGAATACATCACCTTCAACTTCCACCTTGAACTCGACTGGGCCAGAATAGATTTCTTGTGCAAGTCTCTGAGTCTCACCGGATTTAACCGGAGTAAGGACTTCTTCAGATGCCTCACCCCTCAGGAATTTGGGAGCAATTGCAGGATAGAGTATATACGTAAGAATATCTTCTTCCTTTTTGATGAGTCCAAGATCCTCAGCCTCTTTTTTCATTTTATCATATTCAGGTTCCAGTAAATCTGCAGGCCGAACTGTAATTGGTACCTCATCTTCGATTATCTTTGCAACCATATCTTCACTAATCGGCTGGGGAGGCCTTCCATAAAGTCCACGTACATAATCCTTGACCTCTTTTGGAATGACCTTATACCTTTCTCCCATGAGAACATTCAGGACTGCCTGAGTACCAACAATCTGGCTTGTTGGAGTTACCAGAGGTGGATAACCAAGTTCCGCTCGTACTCTTGGCATCTCTTCCAGAACATCCTCATATTTATCAAGGGCATTCTGTTCTTTGAGCTGAGATACAAGATTTGAAAGCATTCCGCCTGGGATCTGATACAGCAGAACATTTGTATCTATCTGTTCTGAGATTGGGTCAAGAATACACTGATATTTTGACTTCAGTTTTCTGAAATACTGTGCAGCCTCTGTCATTGATTTAAGGTCAAGTCCGGTTTCATAAGGAGTTCCTTCCAATCCGGCTACAGTGGATTCTGAAGGTGGCTGGGAAGTACCCCATGAGAGAGGTGAAAGTGCAGTATCCAGTATATCCACTCCTGCCTCACAGGCAGCCATGTAGCTCATAGGTGCCATTCCCGAAGTGCAGTGACAATGTAATGCTATAGGCAGCGATGTCTCTTTTTTAAGCGCTTCTATCAGCATCCTGGCATTATTTGGGGAAAGAAGCCCTGCCATATCCTTTATACATAGAGAATCACAATCCATTTGCTCAAGTTCTTTTGCAAATTCCACGTATTTGTCAATTGTATGTACAGGACTGATCGTATAACAGATAGTTCCCTGTACGTGTGCACCTTCCCTTTTTGCGACTTCAATGGCTTTTTGCATGTTCCTTATATCATTTACAGCATCGAATATACGGAATATATCTATGCCGTTTTCATGGGCTTTGGTGACAAATTTATCAACCACGTCATCAGAATAGTGGCGATAACCTACAAGGTTCTGTCCTCTAAGCAACATCTGAGCTGGTGTATTTTTCATTCTGCTTTTGAGTTCTCTGAGGCGTTCCCATGGATCCTCATTCAGGTAGCGAATACATGTATCAAATGTTGCACCTCCCCACATTTCAAGAGAAAAATATCCGACCTCGTCCAGTTTATCAACCACTGGCAGCATATCAGTCGTGCGCATTCTGGTTGCCAGCAGCGACTGGTGTGCATCTCTTAGAACAGTTTCTGTTATTTTAACTTTCATTTTTAGCCCTCTGTAATTTCTGACATCAGGTATTTTAATATAAAGATAAATCTACCTGATTGATAATTACAAATTAAATTATATCATATACAACTGCTTATTTTATTAATATTATGGTGTTAGTTTATATACGAACCAGTTTCTTTTAAAGAAACATATTTTGAAAAGTCATACAGTACAATTAAATAAAATTATAGAAATATCAAAAATGAGGTATAAATCCAAGGTCTTTACTCTCCGACCCGGATATTAAAAAAGGAGAAGAAGATATTATAGATTACAGTCAATCTTGTGCATAAAGCACATACAGACATGCATTTTCACGCATTTCCATATATCCCTGGGTTTCAGAAACTCCTGCTTTTGACAGAAGCACCTTCTTCCATGCCTCCGGAGGCATTGCAACATGGCCAGTATATGCCTTGGCAGCAATCTGAGCATAATTAAGAGGTTTTCCACCGATTTTAATTCTCTTTGCAACTTCCTGCCTGTACGTCTGATGCATCATACAGGCACTGAATGCCGCGGATGGCTGTACTGTGTTGTTATAATGATCTGTTGCTTCCTGATGCACCTTATTGAAATTTCCCAACCTCTTAATATATTCGCGTATTGCATTCGAGAATGGACAGATCTCAGTTACAAAACCGTTCGAGCTTATCTGCTTTATTCCCTCAAATGAAGAAAAGACTGATTCACCTGCAGATACAGCATTTGCAAAATCATCCCATGTTTCATATTCTTCCTCAGGAACAGCTTTTGCAAGTGATTCAGCCTGACTGATCATATAGTTTGTAAATCCTTCAACACCCTGCTTATCTGCAATGTCCTCAAAGAAAAGAAATACCGATACATCAATAAATGGATTAGAATTGATTTCTTCTGCCACAATTATCACCTTTATAGTCCAAGTTCTCCATCAGAGATGGTTTTTCCCTTTATAACCAGTGCATATACACAGGAGGCGCTTCTTAAGATACTTTTTATATGCCTTTCATCTACATTGATTCGGGAAAGATTCTCAGGCAGCATCTTAACTTCACCAAGCCTTCCCTTATTCGCAAGTTGTAGGCATTCAAGTTCCTGTTTTGCCACAGTTATATTATTGGAAGCAACTTCTCTGAACTTCTGATGCGTAATGCAGTAATTACATACAGCAGAATCCTGTATCCTCACATTGAAACTGTCGGATACATCACCATCAGATTCAGGAAGCGGGCCAATCTTCTGTATATATCGGTTCATTGTTGGAGCCATAGGACATGTTTTGAGTGCATATACATATCCAATGACATCTCCGTCCCTGTCAGTAATTGCCAGATCAGTAAGAACATTGACATCCCCCTCCATCGTTAGGGCAGTTCGTCCTTCTTTCATGGCAACATTGAATGCAGGCCAGCCTACATATGCTTCCTTACCCATTCTTTCTGCATAAGACTCTCCTACTCTGAGCCAGTATTCAACAACACCTTCTGTACCCGCCTTACTAACCATATCATCAACAAGCGAGTATAATGCAATATCCATCATATCTTGGGTCTCCTGTTAAAATATACATAATTTTTATCAGTAAATATAATTCTACAACTATTTTCTCCAGATATTAATCTTGTTATTCTTATACATATTTATATCAGAGATTTCTTACCTGTCCTCCTGCACCCATAACAGTTCAGAATTTTCAGGATACAATTTCATAGTGGTTTCATTGTCCTCCTCTACTAGTTGTTCAGCTTCAGATCGAGAACTCACTTCTATATTTTCTTCACCATTTTCATTGTCTCCTGAAATCAGATACCGAAGTATGAGCATCCCATCACCTTTCTTTATAAGATGAACAGTATCATCCGGTTGATCGGACAAACCCTGTTCAAACCCACGATGACTTCGGCAATACCAACTCATAATTATTTCTTCATTTTCATTGTTTTCAGTAGATCTATCACTCACCTGAAAGGTGTCACCATCATGTGGGTTGTCGGTGCTTTCATCCAAACAACAATCATAACGGTTGAACTTTTTCAGTTGTTCAACGAAAGATTTGTCGTCACTATCATCCTGTGATGATTTTTTTACTATAAACTGTGTCCAGATGTTATCCATTTGAATCATCCCGGATTCAGGTGGTTATCTTATAATCGACAGATCACCTGTGATATAATTGATATTATTCGAAGTTCAGGCTTTAAGCATATTATCTACTGACCCGGTTATTGCACTAACCGATTCTGGGTCTAAAAATATGAACATGTCACAATACAGGGTATTCAGGCCTTTTTGATATCCTGTGGAATTTACCATGAACATTGTTTCAAGTATCATCGTCTTTCCATCAATCAAGGAAATTTCTGAATTATGTGAAAATTGATTTGAAAGGGCTTCAAAAATTTCTCCGATCGTACCTGAGACCGTAAAAGGTGAAGAATGTCTCACACTCAGGCCCAGAAACTGTGAAAATGAATTGAAATAAGATCCTGTCAGGATGTTGCCTGCTTCAGTAAGTGAAGATTCACTTAATTCAACATCTACGTCCTGCACATCATTTAGAAGAAGTTCACTCAGAACAATTGCATTATTTAGTTCAATGAAGATAACTGAACACCCCTGAATATCCCCCTCAAGCTCTGAAACTATTCCCACCATAGTTACAGATTCTGGAATTGAATTTACCATCTGATAAGTGTTGAGAGCATAGGCATTGGCCAGATTTAGCTGTACCCTCTTATCAACTAAAAGCGATAGAGATGTGGTTGCATTTCCCATACCAATACCTGCAATTTCCTTTAGTGCATCAATATAAAATGAATTCTGTAAATTTTCAGGGGAAGTTTCACTCATAATTAATCTCCTTTAAATTACCTTTGTACCTTTAAGAGCACTTTTTATCGTAAGCATGCCTGTGACAGTATCCAGTTTTATAGTTCTGCCATAGTTCTTTCCTGTATCCTCTGCTACAATTGGTATCCTGAGGGATTCCATTACCTCTTTTGTTGCCGCCACATTTCGTTCTCCGATTTTTAAGCTTCCATTACCTGAGGAAAACATACTGGCACCGCCTGCTATTTTAGCATGAAGTCTGGATTTTAGAGCGCCCATTTCGATCATGTCTTCCATCAATTGGACTATACCAGTATCTGCAAACTTTGCAAGGTTATCTCTGGAACGTGCTTGTTCCACTGTCGGCAACATAATATGTACAAGCCCTCCGATTCTGTTCCTGGGATCATAAAGCGTAATGCCAACACATGATCCCAATCCCATTGTCGTGAGATTTATCGGTGATCTGCCTATCGCATAATCAGCCATTCCGATAGTTATCGTTTCCATACCTGTATTCTTCCATTTTTCATGTTATGACTGGTGTGGGTTGCATAGTGAATCAAATCATAGAACCATTTTATCGATCCTGCTCATGATTTGATCAAGCGAAGCAGTATCAAACATGGTAAATATTTTCCCATTTATGATATTATCTTTAACCATCATTTCACTGTCAAATACAAGTGCATACTCAAGATCGCGACTCATCTCTATCAGTGCAAGATCAATAATGGCTGCTGCCATGTCATATGTGGCATAAGGTGGAGACACTGATATATTCATATTGAAAAAATCAGAAAGTGAACTGACATATGTGCCGCCCAGAATATGCCCTACTTCCTGCATCATAGACATGTTCATCTCACTTAAAAGGTCATCATTTTCATAATTCAGAAGTATTGAAGATATAGATTTTACACTTTCAGCCGGAAGAAGCATCATTATATAACCGTTCAGATCTCCGTATATCTGCATCATAATACCATATACAAGAGACTCCTCCCCACCAACAATACCCGGAACCTTTTCTATCAGCTGCATTTTAAGTGCAGGAATATTTATACTGACCTCGTTGTTTACGAGCTTGGACAGGGATGTCGCAGCGTTTCCAAACCCAATGTTTGCAATTTCCCTCAGTGCATCATACTGAAATTCAGTTAGCTGATCAATTTCATTCAATTTATAACCCATCCATCTATGTCATAATGATGATTTTATCTGGAATATATACGTTCTTTAATGTTGAAGGGAACAAAGAGATCCTTTGAAGGTCCAACAAGCGTTTCTGTCTTTCCAATTACAAAAAAACCGTCTTTATTGAGTGCATTATAAAATTTTGAGTAAAGCTTTTCCTGAAGATACCGTTCAAAATAAATAGTTACATTGCGACACAAAATCAGATCAAAGTCTCTGAAGTCCTCCCCGGATATTAGGTCATGGTGCTTAAATGTGGTCATATTTTTTATTTCATCAATTACCTGGTATTCATTCCCACCACATATGAAATATTTGCCAAGAAAAGAATCAGTCAAATTTTTTATCTCGGATACACCATATATGCCATCTTCAGCTTTTTTGAGACTTTTTTTATCTATGTCGGTACCAATTATCTTGAT
>SKZM01000240.1 GCA_007127385.1 Methanosalsum sp. | reverse complement strand
TAGTATCAGAAATTAGATGTCAACCAGATACTATTGACACAGGGCAATGATCCAAAGACCATGACCAGCTCAATAATATACAGAAGATATACAAAATGCAGGAATAATAGCGAACATATAATGAAAATGACCCTATGCAGATCCACCACAATACAGAAAAAGAACCTGGATAAGGAAGAACTGGAAATATACCGGTTTATTTCCGGTGGATTCGACGCTAAATGAGGATACAGGATGATTCAATATCCGATAAATTGATATTGATACAGATCGAAGTCCTGTTCATGAAATTATCCGAAATATCCCATATACTCGAAAATATTGCACCTTCTGAACTGGCAGAGGATTTTGATCATGGAAAAATCGGACCAGTAATTGATCTGGAAAATGAAATAAACAAAATTGCAGTCTCGTTAGATGCAACCGATTATGTCCTCAAAAGGGCTGCTGAGATTGAAGCAGATCTACTTATAGTCCATCATACACCAATATTCACCCCCATTACATCAATAAAAAAAACACTTGCAGACACAATCAAGATAGCACTGGAAAATGAAATATCCATTTATGTGATGCACACAAATTACGATAAAGCAGAGGGTGGAGTAAATGATGTTCTTGCAAAAAAGCTTGGGCTTACATATATCGAAAATTTAGATATGGGACGAATTGGGACAATTCCACGATCTTCATCCATCTCCCTTGCAAAGCATGTCTCCAAATGTCTTGACACTCCTATCCAGTATGTCGGAGAACGGGAAGATATCAAAACCGTGATGACCATTGCAGGTAGTGGATTTAAAGAATCATACATTCAAGTGGCCAGAAAGAAGAACGTCGATGCAGTTATTTCAGGAGAACTCAAACATAGTGTGATCCGTGCATGTGAAGATATGGTGTTGATCGATGCTACCCATTATGCAACAGAAAATCCTGCAATGAAAGAACTGAGTTCAAAGCTCAAAGAAAAAATAGATCTAGATATCGAATTCATAGACCACAATCCATTCATAAGATTTACAGAATAAAGAATATCGGATAATTTTCACGTATCAAAATCCGTATTCTCAATCACTTTTTTACCACGATCCATTGGCATTATTTCCAATCTGGAGCCTTCAAATCTTTTTTTGAGAGGATCATTATCAGAGATTCGGTCCAGTGTTATTGCCAGGGCAGCAACCTCAGAATGAGGCTGATTTCCAACAGCTACATTCCAGTCTGCCATTTCATATATCTCAGGAGGGACCTTTTCAGCACCTACAACTATCATCAGCTTATCACGGGATTTTATTTCCTCCACCACATCAGGCAGATTTATCCCGTACATCGAGAGATGACACACATATCCCCCTTCTTTCTTCCATTTTTTTATCTCATGTTTCCAGTTCACATCGTTCCTGAAAAAAAAACTGCCACCCCACCTGTCAGTCACATCATCTATACTTTTCTCAATGCCGGGATCATTTGAGGCAAGCAGGATCCCATCCGATCCAAATGCTCTTGCCACAAGCCCTACATGTGTTGTGATCCTCTTATCCCTCTCTGGACGGTGACCCAATCTCATAACAATTATTCTTTTCATGGTCTACATAGAAAACAATGATCATATTTTATTGCATCTGTGATCCATTCATTCCAAAATCAGCATAATCAAAGTTCCCTGAAAGTGGGAATTCGTTCGATCAGCATTCCTTCAACAACAATTGGAAGATTTAGTTGTGCACTCTTGATAGCATTATCCAGTTTCCATTTCTTTTCGGAATAAATAGTCAGGACAGGTTCGTTTTTCTTTACTGGTTCACCACGTTTCTTGTGGATTACAACACCTGCTCCCTTATCTGCCGGAGCACCGGCCATTCTTGCAATCTCCACAATCCTCCTATTGTCAAATTCCAGAATATATCCATTTGTAGGTGCAAAAAGCTGAATGGAATGTTCCCCTATAATTATGTCCGCAGAAGTAACCCCGGGGTCCCCTCCCTGAACTTCTATTATCTGTTTCATTTTTTCAAGGGCTTTTCCATTTTTAAGGGTTTCCATTGCAAGTTCCTGTCCATTCCCCTTGCCAGCAATACCACCCATCTCCAGCATCATTCCTGCAATCACTGTACTCTTCTCGATCAAGCTGTTTGGACCTTCCATAGATTCCAGCACCCTGAGAGCCTCCCTTACCTCAAGAGCAGGACCTACGGTTCTACCTACAGGTGAAGAACCATAGGTCAGTGCACATTCTACTGTCATCCCCAGTCTGTCACCAAGGTTTATCAGGTCCCTGGATAGTTTTCTACCGGTTTTGATATCAGGGATTTTGGTACCGGCACCCATTGGAATGTCCATCACAACATGATCAGCGCCTACTGCACCCTTTTTGGCCATTATGGAAGCAAGCAGCTGGGAATGGGGATCAACTTTGAGCGGATATTCGATCTTGATCAATTTATCATCTGCAGGAGCAATGTTTGTTCCACCACCCCAAACAAGTACTCCGCCAACCTTTTCAGTCATCTCTTTTATTTCAGATCCACTAAAATCCACTGGTGCCAGTACTTCCATCAGATCTGCTGTACCACCTGCACCCGTTATAGCACGGGAGCTGGTCTTGGGGATCAATAATCCATTCGCAGCTACAATAGGAACGACCAGCAGAGAAATCTTGTTTCCGGGAACGCCTCCGATTGAATGCTTATCCATTATTGGATGGGAGTCAAACTCTATTTTTTCCCCGGTATCGATCATAGCTCTTGTCAACCATTCAGTTTCATCATCCGTAAGGTCATTTATGTAAGTACTGGTAATAAATGCGGATAATTCAATATCACTGAGGCTCTCATCAACAATCCCCTTTACGATCTCATATATCTCATCTTTTGTCAGAATCTGCCTATCCATTATCTTTTTAATAAGCCTGGCGGATTTTGGACGGGAAGCAGGAGTTACCTCCACGGTTTCAGTCCACTGTTTATTGAGCCTCTGCTGCAGTTCATGGTAGATACCGATCATCCCCGGAGGAATCATATCCTCCGTAAAATCAACAATTGCGGTTAAAGATTCATGATTCCTAACTCTTACACGATCCCCTTCAATGACACCAAGCTCCTTTGCATCTATTGAATTGAGAACTACCTTATATTTTCCTACTTTAATATCAATTGGCTGAACTTTTAATTGCATTTATTACACCACTTTGTATATATTCAACATTAGTATGATATAATAAATAGATTTAGCCCGAATATAGGGAGTATTGGTTGAATTCACCATGTCATTAGATAAAACGGATAATCGCAGAAGAGATACTTCAGTCACATTCTCAGGCAATAGTGTAGAATTCCAGGTAGCAATTTATTAAAAATTCGGGTATACGAAAATCCTTAAGTACTATTAAATATATTAACCTACTCTAGATAATATAGGTGAATGAAATATTAGTGGAGAATCTGATATGTATCTTGCCAGCTACGAAAATAACAAACCATGTATAATTGAAAACCTGCCGGATATCAACCTGCTTAACTCACTGGGACTTAGAAAAGGATCAAAGGTATCCATCAAGTCCAGACAATTCTTTGGTGGACCACTAGTTGTACAGATTGGAACACGATGTGTTGCAATAGATAAAAAGATAGCTGAGCAGATAGTCATAAAAGAGGTGCACTGATTGCATTGTCACAATACCGGTTCCAGAAAACTTCCACCCAGTGCACCAGATGATATTAAGATTCTGTTAATGGGTAACCCAAATGTTGGAAAAAGTGTGATTTTTTCCAAATTAACCGGTATGGACGTGCTGACTGCAAACTATGCAGGAACTACTGTAAGCTATACTGCAGGAAATGTAAATTATAGAAGTAAAAGCGCTACCCTCATAGACGTTCCGGGAACATATTCCCTGGAAGCAACATCCCCTGCAGAACAGGTTGCTGTTAATTTTCTTGAAGAGGGTGCAAATGTAATTATCTGTGTACTTGATGCAACAAACCTTGAGAGAAATCTCAACCTTGCCCTTCAGATAAAACATAAAGATGTGCCTATAATATATTCACTTAATCTGATCGATGTTGCTGAGAATAAAGGCATATCAATTGATGTTGAAAAGCTTGAAGAAGAACTGGGAGCACCGGTAATCCCGACTGTTGCTACACGCAATGTCGGCCTGAAAGACCTTCTTGACAGAGCATGGGAGGTTGCCCTGAAGGAGCCGGTTGCAATAAAGCCAGTTCAGATGTCACATGATGAGAGATGGCAGGAAGTTGGAAGGATTGCTGAAAAAGTGCAGGTGGTAGAACACAGGCATCCTACATTCTGGGATAAACTGGGAGATGCACTGGTACAGCCATTTCCAGGGCTGCCTCTGGCAATAATTATCCTTACTCTTTCAATGCTGTTTGTTGTTGGAGGTGGACAGGGCCTTAGAGCACTTTTGCTTCTTCCAATACTGGATAATTATTATATTCCAGCAATAACTTCCCTGGTAGCCTATTTTATTCCTGAAGGAATATTATTTAACTTACTGGTGGGAGAATACGGAGTACTGATAAAAGGAATTGAATGGCCATTTTTCCTCATACTGCCATATGTTACACTATTCTATGTTGTCATGTCATTTTTAGAGGATAGTGGATATCTTCCAAGACTGGGAATATTATTGGACAGTCTTCTTCGCAGGATTGGAATGCTTGGAAGTAATGTTGTTCCAATGGTCATGGGGTATGGATGTGCAGTCCCGGCCATACTTGGTACAAGGGCCGCAAACAGTCAGAAACAGCGTCTTATGATAACATCCCTTGTTGCACTGGCAGTTCCCTGTACTGCACAGAGTGGTGCATTTATTGCTCTTCTGGGAGACCAGTCAATCCTTGCACTGGTATTTGTATACATGGTTTCGTTTGTGGCAATTCTGATTGCAGGGTCTATATTAAACAGAGTGATACCGGGGGAGACAGATCCAATGTTAATGGAAGTTCCAAATCTGCTGAGACCATCAGTTAGTGCACTTTCTCAAAAAATATTTATCAGGATAAAGCAGTTCCTGCTGGAAGCAGAGATTCCAATGGTACTGGGAATACTGTTTGCAGCTGTGCTTGTCGAAACCGGATTGCTGCTGGTTATCGGAGATCTCCTAAAACCGCTTGTTGAGGGATGGCTTGGCCTTCCAAAAGAAGCAAGTCTTGCATTGATGCTTGGAATAGTCAGAAGAGAGCTGGGAGTATTGCCACTTCTGGAGCTTGAACTGACAACACTGCAACTTATTGTGGGGTCTCTGGTCGCTCTATTCTATTTACCATGTGTCACTGTGATGGCGATCATAATTAAAGAGTTCAACCTGAAGCTGTCTATCTACGTAATAGGATTTACTACAATTATTGCATTCACATTGGCTGGTCTATTCAACCAGGTAGCAAGGTTGCTGGGATTCCAGTAAATTTTTCTAAAAAACATAAAATGATAGGTATGATCCCATCCATAACAAAAAAAGTAGAACAGATGGCTGTTATCAGTCAGCTATTTGGTAAGATCTACCGGATATACTACAAAAGACTGGTCGCAAAAGAGATAGCAATTGCCACCATATCTCAAAACGATCATATTTTGTGTATTGGTGGAGGACCTTTTCCAGGTACAGCAATTGAAATAGCTGAGCAGACAGGTGCACATGTAACTGTTGTAGACAAAGATCCGGAAGCTGTAGAAATTTCCAGAAAAGTCGTAAGCAGATTGCGGCTGGATAATAGGATACAGGTGATTCAGGCAAACGGAGAAAATGTCAGTGCTCACAGATATTCTCTGGTACACATAGCCCTTCAGGTCTACCCAAAGGAAGAAGTGCTTGCAAATATCTGTCACCAGATAACACCAAATACAAGAATACTGATGAGAAAAACAAAGGTCATTTTTAGCCATATATTATACGGTATAGAAACCGATTTTTGCAGTAGCAATGCAGACTATCTAGACCAGAACCTCAGATGCGTAAACTGTACAATGAAAAATGCTGTGCTGCTGGTTAAAAGTGAAATGGGATTAAATGATGAAAAATGTAATATTGTACCTGATTGGATTATCAGCTCTGATAGCAACACTCTGGATTGCTGATCTTTCCAATATTATATCAGATATCAGGACCGTTAACATACATATCGTAATTTTACTCTGCTTTCTCCAGTGTATAACAATTGGACTTATCAACAGCCAGTGGCACCTGATCACAAGAAAACTGAACAGAGATATCAGTTATTCTCAGGTACTGGATGTCAATATGGCAGGTACCGTTGTTGAAAGCATAACACCAGCATTAAAAGCCGGAGGAGAGTTGACAAAAGTATATCTCATGCGTTCAGGATGGAACATATCTGGCTCTGATGCCACAGCTATTGTCTGTATCCAGAAAATAATCAGCCTCTTTCCATTCGTAATACTTTGTCTGGCATCATTTGGATGGATTATCTTCTATGGTGATAAACAAACTGAGAGCATGTATATATTAATTAGAGGAGCCTTTGTTCTGTTTCTGGGAATCTTTACTTCATTTTCTCTGATAGTTATGTTTCCTGAAGCAATGATCCGCTTTACTGAAAAGTTTCCAGTGAAAAATAAAATCAAAGCCAGAATCTCAAATAATCTAAGTAATTTCAGAGATTCGGTCAGGATACTGAAAAATAAAAAATCATATATTCCGGTATTTTTGACACTATCATTTGTTATCTGGGGATTGTTTGGAGTAAAAGCATATTTACTTGCAGATACAATAAATATTGATCTTGGCATTGCTGCAATCTTTACTGTAACAATACTTTCATACATGATCGCAATGGTTCCGGTGTCTCCCGGAGGAATCGGAACTTTTGAAGGAAGTATTTTGGTTCTGTTAAGTTCAATGGGAATTGCATCCTCTCTTGCCATAACCTTTGCTCTTGTCCTGAGATTTACAACATACTGGTTTGCGTTCCTATTAAGCATACTATATCTGTCCGTAAAAAAAGCTGCAGATTATCGTCAGCCGGATGGTAATGATCCTAACTGGTGCCCGAGGGCACGGATCGCGCCATGCACTCGGCGGCGGGCGCCGAGCGTCGTGTCGTCGGGGTCGGGCTCGCG
>SKZM01000210.1 GCA_007127385.1 Methanosalsum sp. | reverse complement strand
TCAAAATATTCGAATATTCGTATATGGTGAAGAGGATCTTGCGGCTCTACCCTCAATATTGATGGCCCCTATCTGTTCGGTAGTACTCTATGGTCAGCCCGGTGAAGGTATAGTTATGGTCAAGATTACCCGGCCCAAAAAAATTGAAATTCAGAAATTGATAGATTCTATTATTGAACAACCAGAAAATAAAGATAAGTTACATAGTAATATTTGGAGGAAACTGAATGGACATTAGTATCAAAGAGGATAAGAATAATGCGCTTTTACACAGGCGAGAATTGAACTTCGTAGCTTCATATGACGGCGCAACCCCAAAAAGAATCGACGTGAGAAACAAACTTGCTGCCATGCTCAATATAGATTCTGAGCTGGTGGTAATTCAGAGTATCACCAATATGTTTGGAAAGCAGGAAGCTTCAGGATATGCAAAAGTCTATGAAGATGCAGATTACATGAAAAAGATTGAAAGTAAACATATTTTAAACCGAAATACTGTGCCTGAGGAAGCAGAAGCTGGAGAGGCAGGTTCTGAATAAGGTGTTTTCAATGTCAGTCAAGAACTATTATAAAGTAAGTGGTGAAAGTATAGAAAGGCTCAGACAGTTCTGTCCCAGATGCGGTCAGGGTGTGTTCCTGGCAGAACACAAGAACAGGCTGACCTGTGGTAAATGCGGCTATACCGAATTTAAAAAGTGAACTTTGAAATATTGCATCACATATGTAGATCATGTGATGCATTATCAATTATTTCTATCTTGCCTTTACGATCAATTCTAAATATGCTTTGATCCTTATTTATGTTATTTGAATCAGCGACAGTGTACTTAATGCAAAGTCATAAATATGTGCACATACAGGTTGACATTAATAATGTAAAAACGGAGTTCTGAGTTGATCGGAAAATATAGTTTATTTTCTTTGATTGTATTTCTTATACTGCTTTGCATTTTTACAGCCACAGCTAATCCATTTGATGAATATGTGACTGACAGTGATCAATCCAGTCTCATAATGTTGAAAAATGCTCAGATAGATGTGAGGAAAGATCCTGTTTATGATGACAGAGGAACTCTTTTTGAATACAAAACTTTTCCTGGCAGATCAGAGAAGTACTGGATAGTTAAGTTAAAGGAGCCGATTGGATCTGAGAGCAGGATGGAACTGGAACAGAGTTGTGCAGAAATCTACAGCTATGTCCCAAACAATGCTTTCATTGTGAAAATGAATGATTTTACCAGGTCAAAAGTTGAAGATCTTGATTCTGTACAATGGATGGGAATTTACAGGGATGAATATAAGATATGTTCACAACTTTCAGAAGGAATAGAAAATATAGAATCTGAAGAATACATGGTAGAGATCAGAATTGTCCTTTTTAATTCTGCTGACATGGAGCATGTGCTGAAGAGTGTGATTAATCTAGATGGAAATATTCTGGCTTACACAAGAAATAGCATACATGCAGAAATAGAAATAACTGCTATACCCGAACTTGCATCTATAAATGAAGTATCATGGATCGAGAAATTTTATCATTTTGTACTTTTCAACGATGATGCAGCAGCTATTACACGTATCAACAATGTTTGGACCGATTATTATCTAAATGGTACCGGTCAGGTTATTGCAATTACTGATACCGGCCTGGACACCGGTGTTAATGATAATACCATTCATCCTGATTTTCAGGACAGGATTTTGAAAATTGTGGACTGGTCCGACAATGGTGCTTCTGACCGGATCAGTGGTCATGGAACGCATGTAGCTGGATCCCTTCTGGGAGATGGAACTATGTCGAATGGTCTTTACAGGGGTATGGCACACGAATCTGATCTATTCTTCCAGGCCGTGGAGAATTCTGATGGAACAATTCGGGGTATACCTTCCAATATTTCAGAACTGTTCCACGAATCATATGTTCATGGTGCAAGGGTGCACAGCAACAGCTGGGGTTCCAATGAATATGGAAAGTATACTCAATCCTCATATGATCTGGACAGGTTTGTATGGGATAACCCCGAGATGGTAATTGTTTTTGCTGCAGGTAACAGTGGTCCTGATTCCGCAACAATAGGATCTCCAGCCACTGCAAAAAATGTAATTGCTGTAGGTGCATCACAGAGTTTGAAGATGGATGAAAATAGTGATGAACTTGCCAGCTTCAGCAGCCGTGGCCCAACAGAGGATGGCAGAATAAAACCCGATATTGTTGCTCCCGGTAAATGGATACTTTCCACAAAATCAAGCGTTGCATCCGGAAATCTATGGGGTGACTACAATAATAGTGATTACTATTGTTACTCAGGTGGAACAAGTATGTCCACTCCCATTGTAGCTGGAGCTGCAACCCTTACAAGACAATATTATATCCAGAATGAAGTGCTTGAGAGTCCAGGTGCTGCTCTTATTAAAGCCACCTTGATTAATGGTGCCTACAGACTTCCTGAATATGATTATTATGAACAGGGCTGGGGCAGGCTTGATCTTGAAAAATCATTGTTTCCACCAGGCCTTAACCTTGAGTTTTTTGATGGCTATTCACAGAATGTTACTCTTGAAACCGGGGAATCCTGGGCCAGGACATATTATGTGAACAATTCGTCAGTTCCCTTAAGTGCAACACTTGTATGGATAGACTATCCTGCAGAACCATTTGTTTCAAAAACACTGGTAAATGATCTGGATCTGAAAGTTATCTGTCCTGAAAATGAAATATATTTTGGAAACGATTTTGATCTGGAAGGTACTGCTGACAATACAAATAATGTTGAACAGGTAAGGATCAATTCCGGTATAAAAGGCGCTTATCAGATAATTGTAAATGGAACAAACGTTCCCAAAGGTCCCCAATCATTTGCACTGGTAATATCCGGTGTTACTGACAGAAGACCAGTGATTACTGATGCCTATGCAAACCCTGAGACGATTGAAGCAAATGGATCAGATATCACCCAATTTAATGTAACTGCGATGTCAAGATTGGATAACAGCTACATTGAATCTATTACCATGGACCTTTCATCCATTAATGGAAATAAAATTCAGCTGCTTGAAAATAAAAGCGGTACCTGGCAATACAGTACAGGAACCACTGCTCTTGGAAGTTTCAGCTTGCCTGTAAATGTTACTGACAGCAGGGGTAATTCCAATGCCACCAGAAGCATCCACCTTCAGACAATAGATACAACACCTCCAACTTCAGTATCTTCTCAAAACGGTGAATTCTCTGCCAATACAACAGCCAATTTCACAGAATGGGTACTATTTGATCTGCATCCTGGATATTATCAGGTTTTTAGAAATGATACGGATACACAAACATCACATATTCCGGTGACATTTCCAGCTGCATGGCAAAGCGGTATCAATGTTTCTGTACCGATAGATACCGATGCAGGCCTTGGTGACTATAATTATACGATCAAGTTCAATGACTCTTCCGGAAACCAGGGAGTTACTGACAGTGTGGTCATAACTATAATAGATACAACACCCCCATATGCAAGCAATGAATTTCCTTTAAATAATTCATACGTAAAAAACAGTTTTCCCACTATTGGAATTGATATTATTGATAATGCTTCAGGTGTGGATATTAATCGGACTTTTCTGAAAATAAATGGGGATATTGTTGATATTTCAGTTGATGAATCCCTCAACAGGGGTTACAGGATATCATCCCAGCTTCCAGGAGAGTTTGAACATGGAGATACGGTTAATATAACGGTTGATTCATGTGATTTCTGGGATAACTGTATGAGTTATTTATGGAATTTTAAATTGGATCTGGTAAATCCTGAAATAGTAATACTTACACCTTCTACAGGAACTACTACAAAAAGCAGCAGTATAATGGTGGAGGGATCTGTTGATGGTACTGGTTCTCTACCAGTAGTTACATTAAATGGAATTAAAGCAGATACTTCATTACAGAATTTCAGCGGAACATTTACAGGGAATGTAAAGCTGAATATCGGAAAGAATATTATCCGTGCAATGGCTACAGACGCTGCAGGCAATACCAACACTACAACTATAACTGTTGAAAGGCTTGCCCATGAACCCTCAGGAACCGGGTCATCTGGTTCTGGAGGGGGAGGTGGTGGTACATCAGAGGAGTTTGATAATATCCAGCTTATGGATGTTTCACGGGCTTTTGTAGTCCGGGATACAGATGTAGTTTTCAATTTCATCAGACCTGGAAATGTGATCAGCAGTGTAGGGTACAGGGCACTGACCAGTGCAGGCCAGATTAAAGCTACTATAGAAATGCTGAATTATAGGTCAGGTCTTGCAAAAAATGATCCCGAAGGAATTGTATACCAATATGTAAATATCTGGGTTGGAAACCATGGCTATAGTTCTGTCAGGAACATTGAAAACGCTTATATCGAATTTAAGGTTAAAGAATCCTGGATAGAAGATAACAACATTGATATAAATTCAATAAGGTTGAACAGGTATCATGATGAAAAATGGGGTCCACTTCCAACAGAAATTGGATTTAGGGATGATATGTATGTACATTTTAAATCACAGACCCCGGGTTTTTCACCCTTTGCAATAACGGGAAGCAAGGTGGAGGAGAAGCATATAGATGTAAACGGGAAAACCGATATGCTTGTTCAGTTATCTCCTTTAGATGAAGGTATGCTGCCAGATGGTGAAGAAAGTAAGGCTAAATCTGAACCCGGAACTTTCAGGTGGATTCTCATGATCGGTGTACTGCTGATTGTAACAATGTTGATACTTTATACAGGATATATCCGAAAGAGGCGCTAAATATACTTTGACAAATATGAAATATAGAATTATAAAGGAGAACTATTGATTGAGTACCGTTGTTCTTGGAATTGAAGGGACTGCCTGGAATCTGAGTGCTGCCCTTGTTGATGAAAATGATGTCATAGCTGAGATAACCCAGACGTATAAGCCTGAGAAGGGTGGAATACATCCACGTGAAGCTGCCCAGCATCATGCAAAGCATGCTTCATCAGTTATTGAACGGTTGCTGGAAAAGGGCAAAAAGGAAGGGATCAGTGCAAAAGATATTTCCGGGATAGCATTTTCACAGGGTCCCGGACTTGGACAGTGTCTTAGAACGGTTGCAACTGCAGCTCGTGCTCTTTCAATATCATTGAATGTTCCACTTATTGGTGTAAATCACTGTATTGCTCATATTGAGATTGGCAGGTGGAAGACTCCCTGTGAGGATCCAGTTGTTCTTTATGTAAGCGGTGCCAATTCTCAGGTTTTAGGATATCGCAGGGGTCGATATAGAATATTTGGAGAAACACTGGATATTGGTATTGGCAATGCACTGGATAAGTTTGCACGAAATGCACATCTCAGTCATCCTGGCGGGCCAAAGATAGAGGAATATGCAAAGCTTTCAGATAACTATATCTCAATGCCCTATGTGGTCAAGGGAATGGATTTCTCTTTTTCCGGGATATCAACAGCTGCAACAGATGCGCTCAGCAGAGCATCAATTGAGGATGTCTGCTATTCTCTCCAGGAGACCGCATTTGCCATGCTGGTGGAAGTAAGTGAGCGTGCACTTGCACATACTGGTAAAAATGAACTACTTCTGGCAGGAGGTGTTGGTGCCAATATGCGGCTTCGTGAAATGCTCAATACCATGTGTGAGGAGAGGGGAGTAAAATTCTATGTGCCAGAAAAAAGATTTATGGGAGATAATGGTGCAATGATCGCATACACCGGACTTGTGATGCTGAAATCGGGGATCACTACTCCTTTAGATAAATCTCATGTGAATCCAAATTTCAGACCGGATACTGTAGATGTTAGGTGGATCGAAGAAACCGCAGATAATGATCCACATCTGATAAAAGGCCCTGCATCCGGTGCTGAAGCTGTTGTAAGACTTGAGGATGATTATATTATCAAAGAAAGGATCCCAAAAAAATACCGTCTTCCTGTACTGGATGAACGAATACGCCATGAGAGGACACGCTCCGAAGCCCGCTTAATCTCAGAAGCCCGCAGATGTGGCGTGCCTACTCCTGTTATTTGCGATATTCAGGACTTTAGCATTAAAATGGAATATATAGAAGGCATAATGCTCAAGTATGTGATAGATTGCAGACTTGCAGAAAAAGTGGGAGAGATCATAGGTAAAATGCATGAATGTGGTATCATACACGGCGATCTGACCACTTCAAACATATTGTTCCGGGCAGAGGAAAACAGATTGTATATTATTGATTTTGGGTTAGCTTATATAAACCAGGGAATTGAGGCCAAAGGGGTTGATGTGCATGTATTGTTCCAGACATTTGAAAGTACACATGATAATCATGAAAGTCTGATCCGTTCATTTTGCAGGGGTTACAGGAAGACCTGCATCCATGCAGAGAAAATTATTTCAAGAGTAAGTGAAATTAAGAAGAGGGGAAGATATGCGTAAGATAGTTTTTGTTACAGGAAATAAAGGCAAATATCTTGAAGTGAAAGAAATTTTTTCACTCAAGAACATAGAAGTGATCCAGAACAGTGACGGATATCCTGAATTACAGCATGATGATCTTGAACCAATTGCTGCCTATGGGGCAAAATGGGCTGCTGAACAGTTTAAGATGCCGGTAATGGTGGATGATTCCGGACTCTTCATTGATACTCTGAATGGTTTTCCGGGTCCTTATTCTGCTTTTGTGGAGACACATCTGGGAAATCCAGGCATTCTGAAATTGATGGAGAATGAAAAGAACAGAAAAGCAGCATTCAAATCTGTCATTGGATACTGTGAACCTGGTATTGAATCAACGGTATTCACAGGGATTGTTGAAGGTCAGATAGCCCATGAAGAACGTGGAAATGAGGGCTTTGGTTTTGATCCCATATTTGAATACAAGGGAAGAACGTTTGCTGAAATGGGTAATGAAGAAAAGAATTTAGTATCTCATAGAAGAAGGGCTCTGGACAAGTTCTATGATTGGTTAGACTGATACATCCCAGGAGGTCCTTTTGTCGGAAAAACTTTCTTTATTTTTCCACGATTGCAGGGGTATTGATACAGTTCCTCTCAAACTCATTATATATATCTCAATTACTGCAGTTGTGATGACAATGGTGGCAGTATCCTGGAATAATGTAGCTCCTGTTGTAGAAGAGATCAAAAT
>SKZM01000204.1 GCA_007127385.1 Methanosalsum sp. | reverse complement strand
GAATTAAAAAAGTTAAAGGAAAGTTACAAAATAATTATACAACTTCTCCAAAAGCAAATTTTCGCATCACTCTGTTAACCTTGATATTGACAGTATCTCCAACTTCGGTATCCGGAACAAAGATTACAAATCCCTGTACACGAGCAATACCGTCGCCTTCTTTTGCAATATCTTCAATCGTTACTTCATATTCTTTTCCAGCTTCTACTGGAGCAGATGGCTTCATATCTCCAAACAAATAATACACGTCCTTAATATAGTATATTCTGCCAGATCATCAACTGTATTGGCAAAAAACTGCAAAAATGGAAACCATACATGCCGTTAATATATACCAAAAAAGTATCAAACCTTAGCAAACATAAGTACGAATTTATCATATATATAATTATCCCATCATTACAGAGAACACAATCTTCAACATATTGAGTGAATGAGGATTATCTCAAATACAGCTAAAAAATATACTTACGCTCATGAGAACATATAAGGGATTAGAATGACATCTATCGGGAGATGGGTAATATGCAGGTATTTAAGAACAGAGTTCATGCAGGACAGGTGCTTTCTGAGAAACTTTCAGAATATAGTGGAAAAAAAGAGGTAATTATTCTTGCACTTCCCAGAGGAGGTGTGCCTGTAGCTTTTGAAGTTTCCAGAAAGCTTGGAGTGGAAATGGATCTGTTACTGGTACGAAAACTGGGAGTTCCTGGAAATGAAGAACTTGCAATGGGTGCAATTGCTTCAGATAATATCAAAGTACTCAATGAAGACATAATCAGGTCCTTGCAGATCCCGGATAAAAAGATCGATCAGGTAACGGCTTCTGAGAAAAAAGAACTTGAGAGAAGAAATAATATATATCGTGCAAACCGGCCGATCCCTGATCTAAGGAACAGAACAGTTATACTGATAGATGATGGACTGGCAACCGGTGCAACCATGAGGGCAGCTGCTGAAGCTGTCAGAACAAAAGAGCCATCGCAGATAATAGTTGCAGTTCCCACATGTTCTCCTGATGCGTACAATTCTTTGAAAGATGTAACAGATGAGATTATCTGCGCAATAAGTCCAGAGCCGTTTTTTGGTGTGGGTAGATGGTACGAAGATTTCAGGCAGGTAAGTGATAAAGAGGTCTGCGATATAATGGAGAAAGTATTTAGTAGTTCTGTAAATAATTAACCTGCAGAACATTAACATATCAGGCAGCCAAATATATCATGGTGAGGTAAAATGACCAGTCAAGAAGGATTTTCAAAGGATCTCAATGAGATCATGCAGTTTCCTGAAGAGGGAATATTCAGCACAGTACTTGCAAAATCAGATAATGCAAACTATACACTGATGTGCCTTTCAGCAGGCACAGATATCGAGACCCATACTTCAACCAGAAGCGGTACAGTATATGTATTGAAGGGAACCGGTACATTCAGATTATATGATGAAGACATTCAGCTTGAGCCCGGTGTATTCATATATATGCCCGCCAATGCCCCCCATTCCATCAGAGCCGGCGAAGATCTGGCAGTCCTTTTGTCACTTACCGACTGATCAGAAATATCTCTGGCCACCCCAGATAAAGAGATGGCCTCTATCTTTTTTTTGCCTTTTACTGGATCAAAGATTCTTGCGGACGTGCTCTGCTATACCCGCTGTTTTAAATGCCTTTAAGAACACAAGGGTATCTGCATATGCCCTTGCTTCAACAGCCCTTATGGTATCGTCGCCTACAGAATAAATCCTGTCAAAAAATTCCTTTATAGCGTATTTGCTGTACTTACCAAAAATCTCAGTTTCAGATTTATCAGGATATTTCTCACTGAAGTTTTCAATGGTCCAGTCCCATATATCACCATAGAGCTGGGGTTCAAACACCTTTAATACATCCCATACAAGATTCAGATAAAAAGTACCCACATTCCCCTTGATAATATCACCATGCGGGAAATGGTTATGGATCATCTCTATTGGAGTGCCGGTTATACCGTGCTGGGCAATTCTTACATTCAGATTATTATCCCTCAGTGCCCTAGCAACTGCCATGGTCTGTGGGATATCAATTGAAATCTGCTCAATGAGATGCCCATGTTCATCATATGTATTACCGTGTGCACTTCCATTTGCAATCGCCAGAACCTGAGGATAGATACCGTTCTCATTCAATGCTTTTATGAATGTCACTGCTTCCTCGGGCTGTGTCAGGACCCTGCCATATTCGTCCTCTCTGCCGATCTCACCAACTTCAACTTCCAGACCATAATTCCCATCTTTCATCTGTTCATCGATGAACCTGGCCACCTTTGTGGTTGCCTCAATATTATTCTTGAGTTCCTCACGAAGATTTCCACCACGGAAATTGAACAGATGTGATGCATCAATCGCAAAAGATGTATATCCGGCATCGATCTGAGCCTTTACAAGCTTTTTTACAGATTCGATTTCCTCATCCGTACCTTTTTTAATACTAATATGATCCGCATGCAGAGACCATATATCAACACCAACCTCTTCAGCAGATTCATAAGCCCTCTTTGCAAACTCAGAAGGAGTAAAGCCAGTATATCCACCTTCAAGATTACACTCAGACTTTGCAAGTTCCAGTATAATAGGTGTGTCCATGTCCTTTGCAGCTTTCAGTATCCCCTTATTTATCAGAGAGATACGGGGATTTATCGCAAGTATAATGGTCTCTTTATCCATCAGGCTCTCAAACAATAATGAACCGGGTTTTGCTTTATAATTTGTATCAGTCATTTATGTGCCTCCACCGATCTTTAATACAACATCTCATGCAATAAGTTTACCAAACCTGCTTTCTTCCATAGGGTCAAAAGCCATCGTATCTGTGAATTCCATTTCATTTACATGTTGCCGGTTCTCAGAACCAAACAGCAGTCTGGAGAGTGTAGGGCGGTTTATATACACCACCTGATACTCATTCTCAATACCACCCAGCTCAGCAGCCTTCTCAATGGCATCATACAGATTACCAAAATCATCGATCAGTCCATGTTCCTTTGCAGCATATCCGGTATATATTCTCCCGTCTGCCAGGTCTTTAACCTCGCCGTGGCTCATGTTACGTCCCTGTGCAACTTCATCTACAAAGTGATCGAATAGTTCCATCACAACACGGTCTGCATATTCTTTTTCTGCATCGGTAAGTTCCCTCCAGGGCACACCCATATCCTTGAACTCACCGGATTTTGCAACATGGAAATCAATCCCTTCATCCTCATAAAATGCTGAAAGGTCCTGAAATACCCACATCACACCAATCGCTCCTGTAACTGTTGAAGGATTTGCTATAATATAATCTGTTGATGCTGAAATATAATATGCTGCACTGGCTGCAGAATCACCCATCGATACCACCACAGGAATACCTTTATCCTGAACTTTTGAGATCTCCCGTACTATCTCTTCAGATGCTGCAGGAGATCCACCCGGACTGTTTATTCTAAGAACTATGGCCTTTACATTATCATCAGCTGTAGCTCTTTGGAGACTTTCAGAAATCTCTTCTGATGCTGCGATCCCCATTCCTGAAGGGACGTTTCCTGTTACCATAGTTCCCTGAACATAGATCACACCAACCTTGTCCTTTCCAGAGTATATACCTCCGTCAACTGAGTAAAAAATAACAGCAAGGCCGGCACCAATAACAATCAGGAGGGCAAGTATCACGCTCAGGCATTTGATCCGCCCGCCTTTATTGCTGCAGCCAGGGGCATTTTCATTTACCGTATTCTTAATAGGGATACTTTCAGAAGAAGATAAATGATCAGAGGTGGAAGATAAAACACTATCCTCTGTATATTCCACTGATGACTTAGTATCATCATTCAGCCTGACATCAGCCTCATGGATTCCATCAAAGGATGATGATTCCAGGTCGTTATCAGATATTGGATGATCTGTTCCATCAGAATGATCTGATATTTTTAACTCATCTTTGTTTTTATAATCTGAATCATCCTCAAAACTCATTTAATACCTCATTGCTAACTAAGCAGAGTATTTCGAAATTTCTATTTCAATATAGTAAACCCTATTATTTACCCATATCGATTAATACAATGATATGTATATTTTTCACCTGTTCTAACTGGAAAGCAGCGAAATATATTTTAAAACTGCATGCTATGCATAAATCCATAAATTCATTGATCGATCATATCACATTAAGGAGATAAAATATGTCAAAATTTCCATCAGATAAACCTGTACTGGTCACATGCGGACTTCCATATGCCAACGGGAAAGCACATATAGGTCATCTCAGAACCTATGTCCCGGCAGATATCTATGTCCGTTCTCTGAAAAAAGCAGGCCAGAAAGTAACCTTTGTTTGTGGTTCTGACACACATGGAACACCTGTAGTACTGAATGCAGAAAAGCTGGGGATCAGCCCAACAGAACTTGTTAAAAAGTATCACACACATTTTGATCAGATATTCAAAGATATGAATGTATATTTCGATGCATTCGGTACCACAGATGATCCGGAAAACCATAATCGTACTCATGAGATATTGAATACACTCATAGACCGTGACTATGTATATCCAAAGGTCATTGAGATCGCATACTGTCCTGAATGCGGACGTTTCCTGCCAGATCGGTATGTTGAGGGAATGTGTCCCCACTGTGGAGAAAGATCAAGAGGTGACGAATGTGATCAGGGATGTGGAAAGCATCTTGAACCTGGAGAACTGCTTGAACCTCTCTGTACCATCTGCGAAGGAGAGGCCCAGTACCGTGAACAGGAACACTACTTTTTCAAGCTTTCAGGTTTTAGTGACTTCCTTGGGACATACCTCAATAAACTTGAAGGAACAATCAATGCAAGAAACTATGCCCTGGGTTGGGTAAATAAGAGACTCGATGACTGGTGTATCAGCAGAACACTTGAATGGGGCGTTCCGTTTCCGGGACGCGATGATCTGGTGGTATATGTATGGGTTGATGCCCCTATTGGATATATATCATTTACAGAGGAGTGGGCAAATAAGAACAATGACGACTGGAAAAAATTCTGGAAAGGTGATTCCCGCATAATTCATTTTATAGGTGGAGATATCATCTACCATCACTGCATCTTCTGGCCGTCCATGTTAAAGGGTGCAGGGTACACTCTGCCCTGGTCGGTTGTTGCATCCGGAATGCTCAAAATAGAAGGCAAGACGTTCTCAAAGAGCCGTGGATATGTAGTATGGGTCGATGAAGATTATCTGGAACATGGTTTCCACCCTGACCTTCTGAGATATTATCTTGCAAGCTATACATCACATACCAAGGAACTCAACTTTGCATGGGATATTTTCCAGGAAAAAATAAATACAGAACTGGTAGGCGTACTTGGGAACTTTGTATACAGGACGCTACTTTTTGCCCACAAAAACTTTGGGCAGATCCCATCAGGAAATATCGACAGAGAAGTAACCGAGCAAATACAGAATGTAATTGATAATTACAGGGAAGCAGTTGATGAATATGAGTTCAAAAGAGCAGCAGATACTGCAATGTCACTTGCATCCTACGCAAACTCCTATTTCCAGGCAAAAGAGCCCTGGAAGCTCATAAAGAGTGATAAAGAGTCATGTGGAAAGGTCATAGCCAACTGTATTCAGATAGTCAAAGCTCTGGCAATTCTTTTTGAACCGATCCTCCCGGAAAAGATGGAGTCTGCGTACAGCCAGCTGGGACTGGAAGGAGATATACATGCAATGCAATACAGTCAAGCAACTGAAAAGATTGAGGCAGGCACACCTCTGCCTAAACCATCTCTTCTTTTTGAAAAGATAGAGGATGAAAAGATAGAGAAGATGGAAAAGATATCAAACCAGAGAATTAAAACAGCCACCGGAGCAGAGGAGAGCAAAAGGATGAAGAAAGAAACAACTTCAAAAGAGGAGATTACCTTTGATGATTTTTCAAAGCTTGACCTCAGGATAGGCACAATTATTTCAGCAGAGGACATACCAAAATCTGAAAAGTTACTGAAGCTCAAGGTAAATATCGGAGAAGATGAACCACGGCAGGTTGTTGCAGGAATAAAGAAAAACCATGATCCAGAAAATTTGATTGGAAAAGAGATTGTGGTCCTTACAAACCTCAAACCTGTAAAGCTTTGCGGGGTTGAATCTGCAGGAATGATACTTGCTGCAGGTGATGATGCAGTTCTGCTGCAACCTGAAAAAAATATTGGCCCAGGAAAGAGGATCGGATAAAGGGGACCATTAAACCCAATATCTGAATAAACTGCAATCAGTGTTTCAGCATTCCAATCTTGTAGATTCGTTTGCAGGAATAATTCTAAACTGATTGCAGCACAATTTATTGAAATATTATTTCTGGATTTCCAGAAGCATTTCAAGATATGATCTCTGGATGGAATCTGAGGATGATGCCCCAAGTAGTTCCACAAGTTCAAATATTTTTTTGCGATAATAATCAATATTGGAATCTGAGATAATCTCAATTTCCATAAACTCTCCAAGACCCTCTACAGAGTCAAGAGAAACAGTAAAATCATTACATTCAAATATCTGACGAATCTTCCTGACACTTCCTGATTCTGTAAAACCCAGTAATCCAAGAATGTTCTGCATATCAGACATTATAACAGGAGTTTCTATTTCCTCCCGGGTCTTGGATATAGCATCCATTTTCTTACCTTTATATGTCAAATATGACCTGCCATTGCATTCACGCAGGCGAAGTGCTTCATCGGTCATGGAGAAATCGCGGTGTGGAGCATTGTAATATATGTCATTGTGATGCTCCTTTCCCTCAAAGCTGGCACCTAACTCATCCAGCCGGGGAATAACCGCTTCATGATCAATCCGGACCTTAACCTCTATTTCAATCATGTTTCAGGGGCTTTACAGGTACAAATTTGGTTCCATAATAGATCATTCCCTTCTCTCCACCATCACCCAGTTTTCTGAAGACCGGCCTCACACGCATCCCCATGTGTATCTGAGAAAGATCGTTACATACTATCTGGGTGGTAAGCCTGGCACCCTCATCCAGTTTAACAATAGCAAGCACATAGGGGGTCTGGTGTTCAAATCCTTCAGCTGCAGCACGGATTACTGTAAATGATACTATTTCACCATTTCCAGTGAATTTATAAGACTCGATATCTCCATCGCGTCTGCATGTGGGACACATGTTACGCGGAGGATAGAAATGTTCATTGCAGTTCCTGCAGTGCGTTCCAATCAGATTGTATCTCTGAATCTGTTTTCTCCAGAATCTTGGTACAGACATTAATCTCACCTCTCCCTCGATAATATATGCACAACAGCAGTTGCACCTGAACCACCCACATTATGGGTAAGTCCGACATTAGCTCCCTGAATCTGCCGCTTTCCTGCCTCACCTCTTAGCTGGTGAACAATCTCTACTGCCTGTTTTATGCCGGTCGCACCAACCGGATGACCACAGGATTTCAAACCACCGGATGTATTTACCGGTATCTTACCACCAATAGCAGTTTCCCCGTCCTCTGTGAAGCGACCTCCTTCTCCCTTCTCTACGAATCCAAGATCCTCTATTGCACATATCTCAGCGATCGTAAAGCAGTCATGAAGTTCAACAATATCAATATCAGATGGTCCAAGATTTGCCATCTCATAAGCTCTCTTTGCAGCAGCAACCGTTGCATCAAGTGTAGTAATATCACGCCTGTCATGAAGGGAAATGGTATCACTTGCCTGAGCACTGGCCCTTATATATACAGGGGTATCAGTATATTTATGCGCCACATCTGCAGGTGCAAGCACCAGTGAAGATGCACCGTCTGTGATAGGGGAGCAGTCCAGTATATGGAGGGGATCTGCAACCATTATAGAATTTAATACATCCTCTACAGTGATCTTTCTCCTGTACTGGGATATAGGATTCATGAAGCCATTTGAATGGTTCTTCACAGCAACCTCTGCCATCTGCTCTGATGTAGTACCATACATATGCATATGCATTCTGGCGATCATGGCATACAGGCCGGGGAATGTTGCTCCCATAATACCTTCCCATTCACGATCAGAAGCTGCTGCAAGTGCTGCAGAAGCCACCGAAGATGATACATCGGTCATTTTTTCAACACCTGCAGCAACCACAATATCCTGATAGCCTGATGCTACACCAAATATTGCCTGCCTGAGAGCAAGACCACCTGATGCACAGGCCGCTTCAAGCCGGGTAGAGGGTACATGGAGGTTTTTTGCCAGCCCGGAGTAATCTGCTATAAGGGCACCGATATGTTCCTGCTCTACAAACTGTCCACCACTCATATTTCCTACATAGAGGCCGTCGATCTCCTCTCCGGACACACCTGCATCCTCCAGAGATCCAACACCTGCCTCAACAAATATATCCCTGAAGGAATTGTCCCACATTTCACCAAATTTTGTGTTTTTTATTCCAATTATTGCAACGTCTCTCATTTTCAGCACCCCTCATGCACGTTTTAATTTATCCTTATGTTTGGCATATATGGCATAATCAATATAGATCGGATCCTCCAGCATCTCCTCAACTGTCTGCACCCGGTTTCTGACCTCTTCAATCCGGTCTGTGACCCTGAAACTGAACGCATCCGCCCCTGCTCCTGAGCCAAAGGCAGTGGCGAATATCCGATCTCCTGGTTCTGCCTGATCCAGGGTAGCTGCAATTCCCATAAGACAGGAGCCGGAATAGGTATTTCCAAGCCTTGGAACCACAAGCCCGGGTTTGATCTGTTCCCTGCTAAAGCCCAGCATCTTTGCAACCCTTGTCGGGAACTTCCCGTTTGGCTGGTGGAATACAGCATAATCATACTCCTTTGGATAGGTGTCCATTTTCTTCATAAGACCTTCTGCTGC
This sequence comes from Methanosalsum sp., assembly GCA_007127385.1. Classification (GTDB taxonomy): domain Archaea; phylum Halobacteriota; class Methanosarcinia; order Methanosarcinales; family Methanosarcinaceae; genus Methanosalsum. Next base: position 13,267 of record SKZM01000204.1, on the reverse strand, counting down.
TTTTGTAACATGCTTGAAATAGCCGGGTTCACCTGTAAACCGTCCGCCGTGTTCAGGATATGGCATTCCTTCCCTTCTCCAGAAATCCGGAGTATCAGTACTGAAGGAATAGGTATCCTCAATAACAGCAACCATTTCAGAATCCTTGCTTCCTATAAGAAAAGCAACCCCTCCTGCAGCTGCCGTATACTCCAGTGCATCACCCGGTGCTCCCTGTGACACATCTGCACCAATTGCAAGTCCAAGATCGATATATCCTGATGCTACAAGACCCATGCATGCCTGAACAGCGGCAGTTCCTGCCTTACATGCAAATTCAAAGTCTGCTGCCGTCAGATCAGGGGTAGCACCTACAGCTTCTGCTACAATGGTACTTGTAGGTTTTACTGCGTATGGATGACTTTCAGACCCGGTGTATACCGCACCTATTCTACCGGCATCAAGGCCACCTCTGATTAAAGCAGCCCGTGAAGCCTCAACTGCAATTGTTGCAGCATCCTCATCAATATCAGGTACTGATTTTTCATGTACCATCAATCCGGAAGAAAGACTATCTGCATCATCTCCCCAGACCCGGGCAATTTCTTCTACCTTTATTCGATATCTTGGAATATAGGCACCATATGAGACTATCCCTGTATTCATTTTTTCACCTGTTATTAATTAAAGATTATTCTATTGTATGGTACTGGCTGTATTTTTTGAGCGTAATTATGATATCATCTAAATTCATCGTACTTGCAAGAACCGGTATTCTGTCAATTTCTGCCATTTTTTTGACCATTGGATCAACTTCAGTACCGTTTAACCCATGAATTACTACTGCGCCTGGCTTTAGATTTGTGACCCTTATGGCCACCATTGGAGATTTTCCGGTGGAAAGTTTTGTGAAAATCATAGCTCTCTCTGTGCTCCAGCCGTAAAGTCTCTGAAATTCATGAGAAGACATCTCAAGGATAGCACGTTTACTGTCAATTACTGTAAATCCATAGAGAGGTTTTTCCATTCCTTTATAAATGATGTCAGCCTCAATAAGATTTGCAAGTCTTGCAAGCTGCATTGGATACGTATATTCGTATGTACCATAAACTGCCTTTGAAGAGGATTCAGTATAAAGCATCCCCTCATATGCATGTATTTTCTGTCCACCGCGTTCTGTTTCAATATTCAGGAGAGCTTCAATGATCTTACTTACAATCAGAGTACCCGGTGATTTTCTTCTCCCGCTCTCATAGTCACTTATAACCGAAGGCGATACTCCAAGGTAGGCAGAAAGTTCGGTCTGAGCAATTTCAAAATTCAATCTCCATTTTTTCAGTGCCTCTCCGGGCTTTTCAGAGAGGGTAATTTCACCTGCCATCTTTTCAGCCAGTTTTTTACGAATATTATCGTAGGATGTACCTTCAGCCATGATCAAACAAATAAAATGCATTGATACATATATATTTAACGAATGGGCATTCGTTAATTGACGACTCCGGCTACTTTATCAAAAATTTATTATTTAATGACAAATAATACATACAGATGATGCTGCAAATAAAAGTATCAGATATTGTAACATATCTTATATGCCCTCGTCGAGTATACTTTCTTTATAGAGAACGTGGGCCACTTAATTTACATATGAAATATATTGAAAACCTGCTTCTCAAAGAACTTTCAATTCGCTACCATGAGGTGTTGAAACGCGTTTCGTTAAAAGACGATGATCTGTACTCACTGCTCAAATCCAGATATATTAATCTATGTGAAGAATTTGATCTCATTTATCCCGAGGTTGTTCAAAGGGCAGATGAGGAAACGATCTGTAGTTCAAAAGGCAACGTCGAGTCCTGTATCGAAAATATCTGTGCAAATCTCAATGCGCAACTCACACAATATGGTACAGAGCTGATGCTTGAATATCTAACTCCGGTCTCAATTGAGCCATATATACATTCTGAAAAAACTGGAATAATAGGTTCACCGACTATGGTAGTGAAGGACAGCGATAAACAGGTCCCTATAATCATAAAAGGTGGAAAATATCCGGATAATGGCATCTGGAAAAATGACAGGATCCATCTGGCATCAATGGTGATGTTGACAGAAGAAAAATATGGCAATACTGCAGGTACAGGATTTGTGCTATATTCCAGAGACGCTGTCATCCGAAAATCAGTAATCAGAAGTACAGACCGCAGACAGGTTTTGAAGATCAGGAACCGGATCAAGAGCATAAAGGATGGGATGATGCCTGAAGGAAAGAAAAACGACCTTTGCACAAACTGCAGTTATTCAAACCTCTGCAAGTCCAGAAAATCTCTGATGTCAAAATTCTTTTGATCCCTGTAGCTACCAACAATTATTTATTGAAAACATTATTGTGACTCTATGATGTCAAGACCTGTATTTCTGGGAAAACTGATGCTCTACTGGTGCCACCGGTGCAACGTACCTGTACTGGATGAGAGATGCAGCAGATGCAGCAGTGAAACCACCCAAGTATCTGTTACACCACCTGGTGATATACGTCCTGCTTTTGAATATGATATTTCACTCATAAATGAGATAGCAATGGAACAGTTCAATTCACCACTTATACCCGATGACCGGCTGGTAGTACTTAACAAAGCCCCCTATGATGACAGAATGGAAGAAATCGTTGTCGATGGAGAAGTTATTGCATCCATCCGTTTTGAAATAGAGACCCTCCGATGGACCATTCTTCTCAGACAGAAGGGGGCAGGAATGATCTTTCAAAATAAAGATGTGCATCATCTTAAAAACTGGGTCATGATTGATGATAGTGCAGTCCCTTTCATCTGCAATGGTGCCAGCGTGCTCGCACCCGGGATCATTGATTGTGACAGGAATATTCAGAAAAATGAAGAAGTGGTTGTTGTCACCCGGGACCAAAGGGTTGTCGCAGCTGGCCGTACACGTATGAGCGGAGATGAAATGATAGAATCCGATCACGGTGTTGGCGTCAAGACCAGATGGAATGGAAACATCACCGATCCACTCAAGTCAGAAGGCGGACAGTCCTGGGATGATGCAATTAAAGCAAACCGGGAGGCTCTTGAAAAAGCAGTCCATGACGCACACAGGTTCATAAGAAACGTATCATCAACAACATCCTCAAAACCTGTATGTGTTTCCTATTCAGGAGGTAAGGACAGCCTTGCAGTGATGCAGCTTGCAATTGAGTGCATGGATGATTTCAGTATAATCTTTGCAGATACAGGCCTTGAATTTCCTGAAACCATTGAAAATGTACACCGTGTTGTCGAGCATTATGGAAAAGAACTTATAATAACAAGTGCAGGAGATGCATTCTGGAACGCTGTCACTGATTTTGGACCTCCAAGTGTAGAATCCAGATGGTGCTGCAAAGTCTGTAAACTCGGACCTATTTCCAGGCTGATAGAAGATAATTTCACAGACGGATGTCTTACATTTCTCGGGCAACGAAAATATGAATCAACTTCAAGGGCTAGAAGTGAGAGAGTATGGAAGAACCCATGGGTTGTAAATCAGATCGGAGCTGCTCCGATCCAGAACTGGACAGCCCTTCACGTATGGCTATACATATTCAGCACAGATGCACCCTACAATCCCCTCTATGAAAAGGGATACGACAGAATAGGATGCTGGCTGTGTCCCTCGTCCTCCTTGTCTGAGCTAATACGGCTAAAAGAGACACATCCTGAGATGGAAAAGAGATTGATGAAACATCTCCATGAATATGCACAGAGCAGGGGACTGTCTCCTGAGTGGGTTGAGCACGGGATGTGGAGATGGCAACGCCCCCCTAAAAATATTCAGAGGGTTGCAGAGAAAGCAGGAATTGACCTTGTACAAAAGAGCAGGAATCCTGGAGAACTAAGATTCCACATGACCTCGGGTCATCAGCCATGCAGAGCAGGAGGAATTTCAGCAGAGGGTGCATTTAGAACCGCAGTGGATATCGAACTTCTGGAAAATAAAGGTATGCTTCGAGCATGTGGAAAGGATTCATACATTGAAGGTGCTGCAATGGTACTTCAAGCTGAGGATAGTGCACAGGTCTTTGCATCCGGGAATATAACGGTCAGAAGCAGCAGTGAAGAAAAGGTTAAAGAACTTATGCACAGGGTGAAGTATTCAGTCATCAGAGCACTTAAATGTCATGGGTGCGGGGTCTGCGTAGGCCACTGCAGTAACAGGGCCATCAGAATAAAAGAGAATACAGCCAGAATAACCGGCAACTGCAAACACTGCGGAAACTGTATAGATGTGTGCCCGCTCATTAAGTTCGATCCAGAGAATCACATCTAAACCAGAACGTTTATAGAGGAGATTTTACAATTACATTTGGTGATTTTTTGGCAAAAAGGGCATTGCTCAGCGTCTCTGATAAAACAGGAATAATAGAATTTGCACAGGGACTGGCACAGCATGGAATAGAGATTGTTTCAACTGGCGGTACAGCCAATATCCTGAGAAAAGAAGGTATTGAGGTTACCGATGTTTCAGACATTACCGGATTTCCTGAAATGATGGATGGTCGGGTCAAGACATTGCATCCAAAGATACATGGCGGACTTCTGTGCCTCAGGAACAATGCTGTACACATGGAAGAAGCAAACCGGGAAAATATATCTATGATAGATATTGTAGCTGTAAATCTATACCCATTTGAAGAGACCATTTCGAAAAAAGATATCAGTATTAATGATGCCATAGAGAATATAGACATTGGGGGACCCACCCTTATCAGGGCTGCCGCCAAAAATTATCAATCAGTCACGGTCATATGTGATCCGGAGGATTATAGAACAGTCCTTGAACATCTGGATACCGATGATGATGTGCCTGATGATATCCGTAAAATGCTTGCAGTCAAAGCGTTTAGACATACTGCAGATTACGACAGTGCCATTGATACATACCTGAGCAAAACTCTTCTGGAAGAGGATACTCTCAGAATGACATTTAACAGCGCAACAGAGCTGCGATATGGTGAAAACTGGCATCAGAAAGCGAATATATATATTGAGCCCTGTTTGGAAGGACCTTCTGTTGCAAAAGCAAGACAGCTTCACGGCAAGAAACTGTCATATAACAATTATATTGATGCGGATAATGCCCTGCAGACCGTAAAGGAGATCGAACCTTCAAGGCCTGCTGTAGCTATTGTCAAACATAACAATCCCTGCGGTTTTGCAACCGGAGATTCCCTTACAGAGGCACTCCAAGCAGCATGGGACGGAGATCCTGTTTCAGGGTTTGGGAGCATAATATGCACAAATCAGACCTTTGATCTGGAAAGTGCAAAGGTACTGAAAGGAAGATTTATTGAACTGATACTAGCTCCGGATTTTGAACCTGATGCACTGGAATATTTAAAGGAAAAGAGCGAAAAGCTTCGAATACTTGAACTCCCTGAGCTCAATGAGGATTTTCAACAGGAGCACACATACAGATATATAACAGGCGGGCTTCTGAAACAATCCCGTAACAAAGGCATATATGAAAAATGGGAATGTGTAACAGACAGACCATTTCCAGAAGATAAACGGGGTCTTGCAGAGTTTTCCCTTCATGCCTGCAAACGTATAAAATCCAATGCGGTCAGTATTGCCTATGAATACAAAAAAGGATGCTTCATGCTTCTGGCAATGGGAGCAGGCCAGCCAAACCGCGTAGATTCCATCAGAAAACTTGCAGCTACCAAGGCCATTGAAAATCTTGAACTGATTTACCAGCGCTCAGAACCTGATGTCTCCTTTGAAAAATATTGCCAGCAGATATTATCAAACTGTGTAATGGCATCTGATGCATTTTTCCCGTTCGATGACAGTATAGTGCAAGCTGCAGAGAACAATATATACTATATTGTATCCCCGGGTGGTTCGATACGGGATAATGAGGTTATTGCCACTGCCAACCGTCTGGGTGTATCTCTTGTCTTTACTGGCATGAGACACTTCCTTCACTGAACAATAAACGAAGCTGAGGGACATTTTATTTTTTTTATATTTTTCAAGTGAATTACAGGATTTCTGCAAAGGCAATCTACAAAAGCAATGAATGATAAATAGCAAAGACATATGACCACTTCAGAACCAATTACTGAGAACATAAAGCCCCTCTTACTGATGATACTTGATGGATGGGGATACTCAGAAAGACTTCAGGGTAATGCCCTTAAAGCTGCCCATACCCCGAATCTTGACAGATTGATGAAACAGTATCCCCACACACTGCTGCAGGCATCAGGAGAAGCGGTTGGGCTGCCTCCAGGTCAGATGGGAAATTCAGAGGTCGGACATCTCAATATTGGTGCAGGGAGGATCGTATATCAGGATCTTACATTGATCAATAAGTCCATAGAGAACGGAGATTTCCATTCAAACCAGGCATTCCTTGGTGCAATAGAAAATGTAAAAGAACATGATTCTGCACTTCATCTTATAGGACTGGTCTCCGATGGGGGAGTACACAGCCACATTAAGCATCTTGAAGCATTGATAGAACTGGCAGACCAGCACAATATTGAAAATTTGTATATCCACCCTTTCCTCGATGGGCGTGATGTTTCACCAAATGCAGGTATTGATGATATCAGAGCACTGCAAGATTTCTGTGCCAGAAAAGGCTCGGGGAAAATTGCAACTGTTATCGGACGCTATTATGCAATGGACCGGGACAGGCGATGGGAGCGTACCGCTCAGGCATATGATGCACTGACAATTGGCAAAGGTCAGTATTATTCACGAAACGCCACAACAGCCGTTGAGGAGAGTTATATACGTGGTGATACCGATGAGTTTGTCAAACCAACCGTAATAACTGATGAGAACGATCATCCTGTAGCTACCATCAAAGATAATGATTCTGTGATATTCTTCAATTTCAGGCCGGATAGGGCCAGACAGCTTACATATGCATTCCTGAATAGAGATTTTGATAAATTCCACCGCACGGCCCATCCACACACATATTTTGTCTGCATGACAGAATATGATAAAAACCTGGAAGCACGTATTGCATTCTCTGTTGAAGATATTCAGGAAGGTCTTGGGGAGACAATAAGCAAACATCATCTCAGACAGCTACGAATCTCCGAAACGGAAAAGTATGCACATGTTACTTTTTTCCTCAATGGTGGTGTTGAAAGAAAATATGAAGGAGAAGAAAGGTGCCTGATACCTTCCCCAAAGGTGAGCACATATGATCTAACGCCCGATATGAGTGCATATCTGGTTAAAGAGGAAGTTATCAGTAGAATAGAATCCGGTAAATACGATGTTATAATACTCAATTATGCAAATATGGATATGGTTGGCCATACTGGCATATTTGAAGCTGCAGTCTCTGCAGTTGAGGCAGTGGATGAATGTGTGGGAGATACTATTGGTGCACTACTTAATTCAGGTGGGTGTGCCATCATTACATCTGATCACGGAAATGTGGAACAGATGCTGGATCCATCAGGTAAGAGAATGCACACAGCACATACTGCCAATCCGGTCCCCTGTATTTTCGTACACAAACACATGAAAAGTACAGACCTGGCCGAAGGAAAACTTGCAGATATCGCTCCCACAATGCTGGAGATACTTGGAATCAGTAAGCCATCCAGAATGACAGGCATTTCACTTCTGAGGAAAAAATGAGATTATATTTCCCGGATTCTAGAACTGATCAAGGGTTTTCTGCTGAGATCCGGATACTGCCATTATACGCTCCCATGCTTTGGTCACTCTTTCCCTGGAAAAATCATGTTCATTACATAAAAAATCAATGAGACGGTCATGGTCGGGTTTTTGCCAGGTAATGTCATATTCATCTGTAACCGGGGGATTCAGGAAAAAATCCCGGATCTTTTCAGGGTCAACAATTTCCTTGCCCAGTTCCCTGAGAACAGATTCAATATCCCCATGCTTTTTGACCAGTTCAAGTGCCCTTTTTGGACCAATGTTCTCCAGACCGGGGTTATAATCAGTGCCAACACACAGGGCAATATCCACAAGTTGAGAATGAGTTATACCCATCTGGACAAGTGAATGTTCAAGATCAATGACCTCAGGCTTTACATCAACATAGACATCCTTACCGGGCAGTTTTCTTTTTCCTGTTATTGCAATGTTGCGTATAACAAAAGGTGCACCAAACAGAAGGGAATCATAATCCTGGGAAGCGGCATAGTTCGCATCACCTGATTTAGCCATGTATGCCGCCTGAGCTTCCCCTTCACAGGGAGCCTGTACTACGGGTATGCCCATAATGCTGAGAAGGGTCTTGGAGCTTTCGACAATATACGAATCTAGTTTTACAGACGCCTGTGCATATTTATAGGCTTCTTTTTCAAGGCCTTTTTCCCGGGCTTCATCCCATCTGACATGTGCAGTTTCCCGGACCTTTCTTCTTTTATCCAGAGTTTCTGATTTAAAGTCAGGTGGGGTTCCATCAAATACGAATACAGGACGAATCCCCTCTTCTATGAGGTTTGTGAAGCGATACAGTATTCCTGAGAGATGAGATGTTACCATTCCACCAGAATCCATCAGTGGTGTCCCGTCACGCTGTCTTATAATGCTTAAGAACTGATACAGCGTATTATGTGCATCAACTGCTACCACCCTGTTCGATAAACCGGATAGTTCCACCTCTCTTCTGCTTAGAAGAAGTCCAATGTCAGTGCCCATGATATCTAAAATGACAGCAATTTATATAATAGTTCTTTTTCCCGGATTTTAGAGGCAAAAGTTAAACATCAAGCCTGACGTCAATTACAGAATCTTCATTTGCATCGATCTTATTGACCTTTAATATGTTCCCCATACAATTGATAAATTTTGTTTTCGTAATCTGAACCTGATGACAGTCACCCTTATTTTTGTTTGTATGAACTACAAGCAGGTTCTTTTTAGCAGATGTCTTACCACTTTGTGAGAGCAGGTTTTTTATTATTTGCTCAAATTCAGAATAAATCAGTATCTCTGAATATTTACCGGCTCTTTTGATAATACCGATTGGTTCTAAATTAATGCGCATGTACGCTCTCCCTCTAAAGTAAAAGATGTTCCATAATTTAATCTCTACAACAAGCTATACATATATGTGTTTCGCTGAATCAGCAGTTCTTAAATAGAATACAGAAGTTGAATAGAATACCCTTTGAAATTAACACACTCTGGATTATTATGAAAAATAGTTCCATCAGCCATGAAGAGATCAAACTTGCAAGACCATGTATCGATGAACCTGACAGGTATATTGCAGAGTCTAGGTTCAGTCATCCATTCACGATGGATGCCCTGTGCAGTATCCTGACTAAAATGGTTGAAGACGGACAAATATCAGATCTTAGATGTTCTGCAAAGCTTGGTGTTGCAAGATTTGAATGGAAAGAAAAGACAATACTGCTCTACAGAAACGGCAGAATAGATATCAGAAGAGCTGTCAGCGTAGAAGATGCACATCATATAATAACAGGTCTTCAGAAGATGATCATACAGGCCTTTGCCTGACCATAACAGAATATTTTTACAAATATCCAAACTTTGACTAAAGTATATTCAGACAGGCATGTCTGAAAAGGGACCTGTATCATTGATGAGCATCAAAAAAGAATTACTGCTGTCTATAATCTATCTGAATATGGTTCAAGGCAGCAAGCAGACCATCTTAGCGGTATGTTCTCCTGTTGAATGTTTCAACTGTTTCATCCATTTTGTTCATTACGTCATCCATACGTTTTTCCATGTTATCCTCAACACTTTGAATATTGATTCTGGTCGAGCGTTCTTTATCTTCCAGTTTCTGGTCGATTTTACGAAGTCTCATATCCACTGACAATATCATTGCAGCAAGTGAACCTACAAGCACTACCGCTGAGAGAATGATCAGTGCATTTGAATAATTTGCATGGAATCGACTCAGCCATTCGTAAGTGAGTACAAAAGTAGATACAACCATTACAATTGAAAAAATTATATCACGTGCTTCCATTATATCTCCTCTCTGGTATCTAATTTACATGCATAAATAAATATTGCGATACCTGAATACCATATGGTTATATAACGTGCTGATATATACCATGGTTTCCTAATAGTTCCTAAACCTGAATATGTTTTATAAGATAATAGTGATATGTACCACCGGGGAAAAATAATTGACTTCCAGAGAAAAATTATATAACGAGTATATACCAATCATAGCAATGGCATGCATCCTGCTTCTTGTACAGATTCTTGCCATAACATTGGCAATACCTATGGAAATAGGAGAAATGCAGGCATTTGAAGATCCGGAATCTGCAGCAAATCCCCTATACTATATCGTCCTGATACTGGTATTTACAGGAATCATTCTTCTGTCAATCAAAAAGAACATGCAGTGGATAATTCAGGCAATAATTCTCCTGGCTGTAATGTCAACACTGTACTTTGTAACCTATGTCATCCTTTCCATGACAGCTATTGCTCCGACAACAGGCCTGATGATAGCAGCAGCTGTAGCATTATTATTGACAGGCTTGCTCTATGCATTCCCGGAATGGTATGTGATCGATATTGTAGGACTTGTGATTGCAGCAGGTGCAAGTGCAATATTTGGGATCTCACTTGCAATAATACCGGTTATAATCCTTCTTGTAATACTGGCAGTATATGACGCGATCTCGGTATACAGGACAAAACATATGCTCAATCTAGCTGACGGGGCAATAGATATGAAGCTGCCGATAATGTTTGTGATACCAAAAAGGTTAAACTATTCTTTCAGAAATGAAACAGCGGAAACCAGAAAATCAGATGAGGTATTCTTTATGGGGCTTGGAGATGCAGTAATCCCTACAATACTGGTGGTCTCAGCGTACATATTTGTGGATCATCCAGGAATTCCATATCCAGTAATCGGAGCAATGATTGGAACATTAGTAGCTTATCTGATACTCACAGTTCTTGTCATGAAAGGAAAACCCCATGCAGGCCTTCCCTTTTTAAACACCGGAGTAATTGCAGGCTATATTTTAGGATCGCTTATTGCAGGAACACCAATTCTGTAAAAGCACTTATTCTTTTTTTTCGGGGTCTGAAATATTACAGACCTCACATGTTTCATCACAGCTATTTTCACCATTATCAAAAATATGATCAATTGCCCTTGTCCCTTCTGCAAGAACAGCTGCATTGGAAAGGGTACCTCCGATAAGGACAGCATCGAATATCTCTTCCTTTTTAATTCCAAGTCTTCTGGCAACCTTTATATGCATTTTAAGGCAGTGCTCACACCGGAGTGCAGAAGATACGCCAATACAGATCATTTCAATCGTTTTTGGATCCAGGCGTTTAAATTCACGCATTATAGAATTATCATACATAACCTTCGGGATAAAGAGTTCTGGTTTATCCTTCATGAAGTTCAAGATATATGGAATCTCACCATACCAGTCCTCAATATCTTCAAGCAGGTGAGACACAGCTTCTTCAGGTTCTTCTTCCAGAACCTCTTTTATTTTTTCAGTATCCATGAAACATAGCCCCTATAATAAACATCTTCTGATCACCTGATCAGATGGGAAATCCTGTATCAGATTTATTTTTGATCTTTATTAATATATAATTTTTCATCATCGAAGGAGTGATATCAGCAACTTCCGACAGCCTGAAACCCTCATCAAATTCTATATTCTCGATTTTTTCATGATACTGGTCATAGGGAAGCTTTACTCTGAGTCCGTTAAGCTGGAGTGTGATAGGAGAGGGTGTGAGCACGTTTGAGATGTCCGGTACCTGATCCTGTATTTCTTTCATGACCCTTGCTGCGAGAAATACAGGAGGATCCTTTGAGAGATCTTCCCTGACACGATCAACCAGTTCACCCACCTTTTTGTTCATCACATCAAGTGCATTGAGTTCCTCACTTTTACGCATACGATGAGGAATACGTCCAATATTGCCAATATATAGATCGGCTCCTGGTACATCTTCTGTTGAAAGTCCAGGGCCGCCGGTCACAACAACCGGTATTTCGATCCCTTCAAATAAGCGAGTCTTTTTGTTCATAATACAGTCACGGAATATTCCAAAAGAGTAGAGTGCAATATCATGTTCATTGATCAGTTTTCTCTCATAGTCATTAAGCATTGCAACCCTTCGCCCCATACCCCTGGCAAGTCCAATCATATTGGTGTTGGCACCATCTCTTCTGAGATGTTCAGCAATATCACAGGCCGAATGCGGAAGATGGTGATATGCAAGAGTGGGAGATACAACTGCTATCTCAACCCCTGTCAGAGGAGCTTTTGTGAGCTTGCCAAGAAGGTTTCCAGCAAGGTCCTCCATCAGGGGCACATCTTCTTTTGGAATAAACATTATGAGTGTAACTTCGGTTGCTGCCGGTGTTTTCTGTACAAGATACCCACCAATATCCTCCAGAAGCTCAAGGATCAGGCCATGCTTGTGAATACCGCCTTCATAGATATATGGTTCAAGGACCCTGGACATTACTATCGCCTCCAATGATCTTTGCTAGCATTTCATGGGCCTGCTCGATCCACTTATCCTGCATCACTTCTTCACTTGCAACAAATATGAAGTGGTTATCCTGGAAGTGGTGATAACGTACCCTGAAACCTTCAGGAGCTGCCCTTATTGCCATCTCTGCAAGTTTTGACTGGAGCGTCTTTTGAGGATCGTCCACAACCATATCAGCTATCACATCGATTTCACTTTCCGGGTCATCACACAGTATTTTCAGAGTTCTGCGCTCTGGCTGGAGAACATTTGGGCGCTGATATTTCTCCCATAGGTTCCCCAGCAGTTCCGGGAGATATTTTTCAGTGTCCAGTTTGATGAGCACCCCTTTTTCATCTGAAATTGTTGTATCAAGAGTGGAAAAATCAGAGACCTTTACAGGAGAAAAACTTTTTCTCAGAACAATCGCCATCTGAAAAACAGAATCCTCGGGTCTAATGGATACGTATAGTCTTCCAATGCCATTTACAAGGTTCAGGTCTGATATAATATCTTCAAGTATCATTCTGTAGCTACGGGCTTCAGAATCAATTGCAGATTCCACAATAAATTCTTCAAGGACATCCATAGAATCAGTCCTCCACAAAACCCGATGCAAGAAGTGCCGCTCCTACAGCACCTATCAGATGTGAGTTGGGAGGTACAAGAACATCGATCTTGAGCAGATCACCCAGTGCACGGGGTATCCCTTCAATGAGAGAAGAACCGCCTACCAGTATCAGTGGTTCATTGACCTCAATTTCCTGAAGCTG
>SKZM01000138.1 GCA_007127385.1 Methanosalsum sp. | reverse complement strand
GGTCACTCTAGTCAAGAAAAAAACCGATGCAGAACTGTTTAATGCAGCACGAAGGCTTGTAAGGGAGTCTGTCGTTTCTGTGACGGGTAATGTAAAGACATCTGATAAGGCACCAAACGGCTTTGAAATTATACCCTCCGGGATCAATTTACTAAATGAAGCTGATTCCCCGCTTCCAATGGATACGACAGGCAAAGTTGAGGCAGAACTGGATACCAGGCTTGATTCCAGATTTATCGATCTTAGAAAACCCGGAACAAATGCGATTTTCAGAATAAGGCATGAAGTCCTAAACAGTGTAAGAAAATATCTCTCAAGCAACAATTTCATAGAAACGTCCACTCCAAAGGTAGTGGCAACTGCAACAGAAGGGGGAACGTCTCTTTTTCCCATAACATACTTTACAACGGAAGCTTTTCTGAATCAAAGTCCTCAGCTCTTCAAACAGATATTGATGAGTGGCGGTATGGATCGAGTATTTGAAATAGGCCCAATTTTCAGGGCAGAAGAACATGATACAAGACGTCATCTGAATGAAGCTACGTCCATAGATATTGAATCCAGTTTCTGTGATCATTTTGATGTAATGGAGATTCTGGAAAACATGATCTCAAATGTGTATTCCAGTGTAAAGCAGAACTCCCAAAAACAACTTGATGAACTGGGTATAGATCTGGAAATCCCTGAAAAACCCTTCTTGAAGCTCAAATACGAGGAAGCTATTGATATTGTAAACCAGAACAGTGAGGAAGAGCTTGTTTGGGGTGATGATCTGGGCACTTCTGCAGAGCACATCATTGGAAACGATGTATTTGAAAGGACAGGACAATCTCATTATTTCATAATTGACTGGCCTACAGAAATCAAACCATTTTATGCAATGCCTGATGAAAATAATCCAGAGATAAGTAAATCATTTGATCTTATGCATCGTACAATGGAGCTTGCATCTGGAGCTCAGCGAATACATCATCATACTATGCTAAGTGAGAGGATCGAGTCCCAGGGACTGAATCCTGACAGCTTTGATTTTTATCTTGATGCTTTTAGATTTGGCATGCCTCCACATGCAGGATGGGGTATTGGATGTGAAAGGTTACTAATGACAATGCTGGGTACAGAAAATATTCGTGATGTTGTACTGTTCCCCAGAGATCGGAGGAGACTATCTCCCTGATTGTCTGCTGAAGAATATTGTTGTATTTACCCATCAGGGATCTATTGATATATGTATTGTATTTATTAAGACAGGTGAATGAAAATGAAGGATCGAACAGCAAGTTCATCAATCACTGAAAAAGAAACGGTAGGCAAAGCAGCGGCCAATGTTATTGAAAATGGAATGATTGTAGGCCTTGGTACTGGCTCTACAACAGCATACGCAATTAAGGAGCTTGGAAGACGGATTTTTGAGGAGGATCTTGAGGTTCTTGCTGTTCCTACATCCTATCAGTCAGAGATTCTCTCAATCGAGGCGGGAATACCACTTACAACTCTCTCTCAACATCCGGTACTTGACATAGCTATCGATGGTGCTGATCAGATAGATTCAGACCTCAATGTGGTAAAGGGTGGAGGCGGTGCACATACCCGTGAAAAAGTTGTGAGTATGTCTGCAAATCATTTTATTGTAGTTATTGATGAATCGAAAAAATCTGGCAAACTTGATCATTATATACCTGTAGAAGTTCTTCCCTATAGCAGAAACCTTGTGTGCAATCAGATAAAATCGCTTGGTGGCAATCCGGTTATTCGCATGGCTACCCGTAAAGATGGTCCTGTCATAACAGATAACGGTAACTTTATAATTGATGCCTCTTTTGGTGTGATAGAAGATCCCTTAAGTCTTTCAAAAGAACTATCTGAATGCACAGGAGTTGTGGAACATGGTATATTTCACAATGTAAGTGAAGTTTATATTGGTAAAAAAGATGGATCCTTTGAAATAATTTCCTGAATCCATCTGATACGTTTGGAATATATGGTGGCAGTTTTGCAGGACCATTTTCTGTGGTAATGAGTCAGGCAGGATCTGTTTACTTTCAATCTTTCTGTATCTCATCTTCAGAATCAACAGGGCATGCGCACAGTTCAAAAAGAGCTTCTTCTCCCGTGCGAGATCCTCGTGCAATCAGCAGATCACCACCATTGACAACTGTCTTGGAACTTGGCCTATATACCCACCTATTCTTCCTTTTGACTGCCATAATATACATTCCGGTTTCAGTTTCAAGCTTCAGTTCTTTGAATGATTTTCCAACAATTGGTGAACAGCTTTCAACTTCAATCTTTGTAATGATCTCGTCCGATCCCCTAACCGCAAGTGCAATTACAGGATGAAGCTCTATATCTCTTAATACACTGTCGGCAATTCCATAAGCTGCACTGGCTATTTTGAGTGATGCATTCCCAAGGTGCAATAGTCCTCTGAGCTGATTGACATCAGGTACATGTTTTGCAGTTTCAAGAATCCAGTGTTCCAGATTATTTTTCATGGACTCCATCTGAGATTCGAGTGACCTGACTTCATATGCAATATCTTCATTGTCAAATAGCAGAGCAGAATACGCCAGTCCTACAGAAAGCTCAGCCATGTTTTTCATTTCAACAATAATATCAACAGCCATTTCAAGATCATCAAGTGTCTTGACATGATCTACTTCTCTGTAGGTGTATTTTTTATTGGAGGCCAGCTCTATAAAAAGTGGCACTCCTTCATCATGGCCCCTTGCAAAAAGAACGTCATTAGGACGTATACGGGTCTCATGGCTGGGATTGTATATCCATTCATTGTTTCTACGTATTGCAGTGATCCACATACCAGTTTCAACATCCAGTTCAATCTCTTCAAGTGTCTGGCCATTCATGATCGAATCATCATTCACGGTTACGCGAATAATAGTTTCTTCTGCTTCCCGAAGAGCGAGTTTAAGTTCAAACGGAATGCCCATCTCAAGAGTAACAATTTTTGCAATATCGACTGCTGCATTTGAAATATCTTCTGCAGATGATGAAACTGTAAGAGCACCTGCCATTGCTTCGGCTTCCTCAACTCTGCGGGCACTGAGCATAGCTACAATCTTCATGTGATAATCTAAAATATCCATGATCTCTTCCAGGCGTATTACTTCTTCTGCAATGTCTTCATCGTCATACATCATTGCAGAATATGCCAGATCAACCATCAGCTCTGAGGTATCTTTCATTTCAATAAGCAGGTCTTTGAGGTTGTGGGGTGTATATTTAATTTCTTTTGGATACATGGCCATTTTCCTAGCTTTCTTTTGTTTCCTATTTTTATCATTAGTTTTTCGTATTCTTTCATATTTTCTATTATATTCTTATACTACCTGAAGTATATTCAGTGCCATAAGGATTCCGGCAACACCTACAATATCTCCAAGTGTAGCAATAACAGGGATTACGGTATCATCCGGATCAAGTCCATATTTGTATGAACCAAATGAAATTATCACAGTGAAAAAAAACACGATTACAAGTTCAATCAGGCCTGCTATGTAGCATATCTTCAGCAGAACCAGATAGTCTACCTGGTGACCTAAAAGTAAACTTACCAGCCAGACTGTAACACTCAGGGAAAATAGGGCGATTACACCAACGATACTGACTCCCAGAACACTGTTGCGCACAACCGGATTTTTGAATATTCTTCTTTCAAAGCCTAAATGAAAGGCTGATGCAAGCCTTGCTCCCAGTATACTTCCTGTATCCCCTCCGATTTTGATCAGTGCAGGGATCAGTATGAGTAATGCTGGCATTGATACAATCCGATCAATCTCTGCATTAAGCATCTGTCCGGCAGCTATTCCTGCTAGGGCTGTTATGAGAAGTACAGGTGTACTGCTTCTAACAATTCCTCTAACTGTGTAATATGTCATAACAGGAGCACCACCTTTGCAGCTACAAAAAGCATGAACATGGACACAATGTCTCCTATGGTCGCTATTGCTGGTGTGACTATATTATCCGGATCAAAGCCGAATTTGAACATACCAACTGCAAGAAGTGCAGCTACAATCGCCAGAACCAACCCTGACAATACGCCTGCAATAACTGCAATGGTGGTAAGAATGATAACACCGGCACTTTCAAGTCCCAGGGCTATGGTAATGTAATGTCCTGCGATTCCCAGGAACACAGACATCATAAAGCTCAAAAGAAGTGATCCTGAGATATTGTTAATCAGTTCAGGATTTCTATCAAGTTTTGTTATCAAACCCAGATGTATTGCGCTTCCAAGCCTTGAGCCCAGAGTGCATGAAATATTACCTCGCAGACCCAGTACAGCAGGTGCAATAACAATAAGTCCTGGAATCAATTCTATCTCTTCAACCATTCCTGAAAGTATTATTCCTGCAGCAACCCCGCCAAATGTTGCAATAATTTCAAATGGCAGTGCTTCGCCTACAATTGAACTGACACTTGCATATTCTCCAAGGTAGTCTTCTATGACCTCGGCCGTTTCATTATCAGATGGATCTGCTTTATGTGACAATGCGCAGAATATTACTTCTAAGTATAAAAATAGAGTGGCATCTATGAAAAAACGGTTTATGTTAGATGAACGAATTTTAGAAATGATTAAAAAAGGATATATATAACTAATTACATCTAGGAGTTGCATCTAATAAACCTGAGTGATTCCAAATATAATGGGGTCAGAAAAGGTTAAATAGCAAAGATAAACAGTATCAAACAAATAAGGGCCCGTGGTCTAGCTGGTTATGACATCGCCTTTACACGGCGGGGATCCTGCGTTCGAATCGCAGCGGGCCCATTCTTCTATTCTGAATATTTATTATTGTTATCGCCATCATTATTTTTAGCGATATGACCCTAAAAAGCTTACTGCAGAACCTGTTCATAAAACCGTATATACAAAAACAGGGATTGGATGGGTTGGTGATACCTGTTCTGCATGTACAATAAGAAATAAAAATTTGCATTATTCTATTAAATGGAATAAATTGATTATAAATAAATTGTTATAATACGTGCATAAATATTTCCAGACTGATCAATTTTGGGTATTCTGGCTATTGTAGATTCATTACTGCCTGTCTATGGACCCAGAAGTACATTAAACCCAAATGAATATATTTATTTCATTTATTGAAGTGCAGGCATTCTGGGATAAACAGTAAACCATTTATGTAACAATGACAAATCTGATCTGAATTTATTGGATTGATATAACAACATTTGAAAACCGGGAGATTATTTAATGAAATACTGGCAGCCAGAATATGAGACAATGAATCATAATGAGCTTGATAAACTGCAACTTGACCGACTAAAGAAAACGGTTGCCAAGGTATATAACAATGTTTTGTTCTATAGAAATAAATTTGATCAGGCAAAAGTTACGCCTTCTGATATCCGATCGCTAGATGATATTTCAAAGCTAGCGCAGACTGAAAAGTCTGATCTTCGGGATAATTATCCATTTGATCTGTTTGCAGTACCAAAAAAAGAAATTGTGCGGATACACTCATCATCAGGTACAAGCGGAAAACCCACTGTCGTTGGATATACATCCCAGGATATTGTGAACTGGTCTGATATTATGGCCAGAAATATGGTGATGATAGGTCTTACGAAGGATGATGTATTCCAGAATTCAGTAAATTACGGACTTTTTACAGGTGGGCTTGGATTTCATTATGGTGTTGAAAAACTTGGTGCTATGGTGGTTCCAAGTGGTACAGGTAAAACTGCAAAACAGCTGGAAATGATGCTTGATTATGGGGTCACCGGACTTCACTGTACCCCATCATATGCTCTCTATCTTGCTGAAACTGCACAGGAGATGGATATTCTTGATGATCTGTCATTAAGAATTGGTTGCTTTGGAGCAGAACCCTGGTCATCCAATACCAGAAAGGTACTTGAAAGTACTCTGAACCTGAAAGCCTTTGATTCCTATGGTCTATCTGAAATGTATGGCCCCGGAGTTGCTTTTGAATGCGAGGAGCAGGATGGTCTTCACATATGGAGTGATCACTTTCTTGTAGAGGTCCTGGACCCGGAAGGAGAACCTGTTTCTGAAGGGGAAAAAGGTGAACTTGTTCTCACGTCACTAACAAAGGAAGCTCTTCCACTTATTAGATACAGAACCGGGGATATTACACGACTCCTTGAGAGTGAATGTGCCTGTGGACGTACAACCCACAGGATATCAAGAATGCTTGGAAGGGCTGATGATATGCTGATTGTCAGAGGGATCAATGTATTCCCTTCCCAGATAGAAGAAGTTATTGTTCAGATCCCTCAGATTACTGATCAATTCCAGGTAATACTTGATAGGGGCAGACATCATCTGGATGAGATAATGGTGCGTGTTGAACTTGAGGACGATGCATTTACAGGAGAATTAAAAGATCTTGCAGCTGTACGCAGGCATGTTGAGAATGAATTGAAGAACATTCTCAGCATAAGGACAAATGTGGAACTCGTTGAAAAAGGAACTATTCCACGAACAAGTGGTAAATCTCAGAAGATAGTTGATCGAAGGAACGCTTTATGAATTGATGTCTTTGGATGTGATGATGATGAAAAAGGACAGTATACTCCGGGGATATGTTGAATATTTTGAAAAAAGTATTGAAAAAGATGGTGATCCTCATGTCCTTGATTCATATCACCAGGATGGTATCTGGTATCTCTATCGTTCATTTGAAGCTTTTGATGATGAAATGTCTTCCCGTGAAAGAGACTATGATCCGATTCCCAAAAACGAGCTCATTATAGAACACTGGAAAAAATATCCCTGTATAGGGTGACCCTTTTAGTCAGTATGAATTATATTTGGTATCTGTCTTCAGATATTTTTGTGACAGATACTTAAACCATTAGAACAAATGATTATATCAGGAGGATTACATGGCACATATTATGGAAATGCTGGGGAAGACACGTGTTGTTGTAGAAGATGGAAAAGTCATTGAGGTCGGTGAACCTATGATAGAATGGTGTCCTATATTTGATAAGGTTCGCGGAATCAGACAATTTACACCGGAAGAAGTTAAAAAAAATGTTGAACTCAGGATGAAGGATTTTGGTCTATTTACCAAAGAAAGAAAACTTGATCAACCTGTTTTTGTCGGATTTGGTGTAACTGAAGTAATGATGACCGGGCTTGAAAGAGACATGCTTGATACTACCGTGACAGTATGTGATGGT
>SKZM01000183.1 GCA_007127385.1 Methanosalsum sp. | reverse complement strand
GTAAAGTTTTCTGGTCTATTCTGGTTCTGACCCATACTGGCTCTGAAGTAGAGTAACCAAGAGAATCTGTCAGACGCACTGAAGGATGATTGTGTGCTGTGATAATATGAGAACAACTGATTATTTCAGGAGATGGCCATGTATGTCCGTGAAAGTAACCAACTGAATCTATACAGGCACCTCTTGAAGGGTGTAAAGTAATATTTTTATTGCCTTCGTATAGAAGTTCTATTCCACCGTCATGGTTGCCAGGGATTATATCAACCGGGATGTTTTGTGCGATATCATGTAAAAAAACTGGTACTTCTTTTCTTTCCTGCCAGGATATTGAAGGAACATTATGCTTTACGTCCCCAACGAGTACTATCCTGTCAGGCTCTGTTTCTTCTATAAGGTCCTGCATCTGGGAAAGTTTTTTTTGCAACATACTTGGAATTGAAAATCCACTTCTGTAAAGATCCCATTCGATCCCCAGATGTATATCCGCAACTGCGAGAGCATCAATTGTATTCGAGATTATAAGAGCCGGTTTGTTGATAACTGGTTTTATTTTAATATCCATGATTTTATTGTGAGTTTTGTTTCGGGCCATATAGTATGAATCATTCTGATGGTCCGATGATTGTATCTTTTTAATCTTAATCTATAGCATAAACCACTTATGATGATAATATATAATTATTATGATCACAATATTTGGTTATTGATACAGAGATGGGAATATGAATGGAAGAGAGCTATTGATCTCCTGTATTGATAGAGAATTAGCTTTACTGGAAGAATTGCCTGTAATTAAAGGATATGCTCTGGTGATCGGCGGTGGTAAAGTTGGTACCCGCTTTATAAAGAATACCAGTCATGAGCGTTATCCACTGGTCCTGACCATAGACATTGATCCAGAAGCAGAGGCATCAGGAATATCTGAGGTAATTGAAGATCAAAAAAAGCTTTCATCTATTCTTAAACAGAAGATTGGGATATTGGAGATAAATGAACACAGATCCCCGAAGAATGGTATTTCCCTTAAAAGAAATTATTTCTATAGCTGCGATATCGGGATAATTAAATATATCCTTTCACATGGGATTCCGGAATGTATTGTTCCAGCAGTGCCTGTCCACATTGCAGCACAGCTGATAGCAGATATAATGACCTTTCCGCTAAAATATCAGCAGGATGCGGAAGTTTTCAGAACATCAGTATCATCGATACCTGTCCATGAATTTACAGTACTGGACCAGTATCCGGTAAGAAAGATCTTTTTTGATAATTTCGTATCAAACCTGCCTGAGCACATAATTCTGTCACAGTATCCTGAAAAGGGAATTATTGTACTATCATATACTAAAGGTAATGAGATTTGTCCGGATCACTGTCCCGGTCATTCGGGATACTGTCCTTTTTTTGAAAGAGAGAAAGCCAGGGATACTATAGATTATTTAAGGAATCTGAAATCCTTCTATACAGGGTGGGTCTTTGAAAGCTATCAGATAGGGGCAGGACTTGGTGGTATCAGTGGAAATGATGTTAAAAAGAACCTTTTAGATGCATTGAAGTATGTTCGAAATATATATGTCATGGGCAATGAAAGGGACAGTGATGGTAACATGGGGCATGTATTTTTTGTAGGTACATCCTGCAAATGCCATGGAATACTGAATCTTTTTTATTTGAATAATACAAACATAACAGACATCGGTTCATACAGGTAATATTTATCATATAAATGGGGTGAATTTATGGAAGAAGCGATTGAATCAAGTTTAAAAGGATGGCAGAAAATAGAACCGCCAGAAGAATTTGTAAAACAGGCCAATATGAATGATCCTGATATCTATGACATGGCGGAAAAAGACTATGAAAAGTTCTGGGAGGGAATTGCTGAGAACATTGACTGGTACAGTAAATGGAAATCTGTGCTGGAATGGGAACCACCTCATGCCAGATGGTTTATTGAAGGAAAACTGAATGCTTCCTACAACTGTCTTGATCGCCATATAGATTCCAGAGGTGATAAAACTGCTATTATATGGGAAGGAGAAAAAGGTGATATACGTAAGTATACCTATAGACAACTTCTGGATGCCACTTCAAGGTTTGCCAATTCTCTAAAAGATATGGGTGTTAAAAAGGGTGATATTGTAACAATATATCTGCCTATGATCCCTGAAGCTGTCATTTCGATGCTTGCCTGTGCCAGAATTGGAGCTCCCCATAGTGTGGTTTTTGCGGGATTCTCTGCTGATGCACTTGCACAGAGGATCGAGAATTCAAGTAGCAGATTCCTTATTACCTGTGATGGATATTATCGGCGGGGAAAAGAGATCCAGCACAAGAAAAGAGCCGATGAGGGAGTAAGCAGAGTAGATACTATTGAGAAAGTCATTGTTGTCAGGCATACCGGCAGCGATGTACCTATGAATCAACAGCGGGATGTTTGGTGGCATAAAATGATGGATTCCGCCAGTAAAATCTGTGATCCGGAAACTATGGATTCAGAAGATATGCTGTTTTTGATGTATACAAGTGGCACAACTGGCAAACCCAAAGGAGTGGTCCATACCACTGGTGGATATATGGTTGGTACGCACATAACCACAAACTGGGTTTTTGATATCAAAGAAGATGACATATACTGGTGTACTGCTGATGTTGGCTGGATCACGGGTCACTCCTACATAGTATATGGTCCATTGTCAAACGGGGCTACAATCCTCATCTATGAAGGTGCTCCCGATTATCCAGAACGTGATCGTTTCTGGGATATTGTAGAGCGTCATAAGGTGACAATATTCTATACTGCACCCACTGCTATCAGGGCATTTATGAGGTGGGGTGAGGATATCCCTGCAAAGCATGATCTATCTACTCTCCGATTACTGGGAACCGTAGGGGAGCCGATAAACCCCAGAGCATGGCTATGGTATTATGAAAATATCGGCAATAACAGGTGTCCTGTTGTAGATACATGGTGGCAGACCGAAACCGGGATGATAATGATCACTCCTCTTCCAGGCATTACTCCTTTGAAACCGGGAAGCGCTACCAGAACGTTCCCCGGAATAAAGGCAAAGGTCCTTGATGATGAGGGTAATGAGGTTTCTCCAGGTCATGGGGGATATCTTGCCCTGATCCGTCCGTGGCCCAGTATGATACGGGCCGTTTATAAAAATGAGCAACGATTTATAGACACATACTGGAGTAAGTGGGATATTGACACCTATATGTCTGAAGATGGAGCACGCCGGGATGAAGACGGCTATTTCTGGATACTTGGACGTGTTGATGATGTTATCAAGGTTGCAGGCCATCGGCTTGGAACTATGGAAATCGAAAGTGCTCTGGTTTCCCATCCGGAAGTAGCTGAGGCGGCAGTTGTTGGTAAAAAAGATGAAGTCAAAGGTGAGGTAATTGTGGCTTATGTAACCCTGGCAGAAGGAATATCAGAAAGTGATGATCTTATGAATAACCTTGTGGATCATGTTGCAGATGAAATCGGGCCAATTGCACGTCCTGAACATATTTTCTTCACAGATGAACTGCCAAAAACAAGAAGTGGCAAAATAATGCGTCGCATATTAAAATCTATTGCTGATGGTGGTGATGCGGGAGATATAACCACTCTCCAGAATCCTGAGACAGTTGAAGAACTGAAGAGAAAGGTTGATGAATCAGGTATCAATTGAATATGTAAAACTTATTAGAGGTATGTAATGCATATTGAGGAAGAGCATGATAAACTGAGATATCCAATTCAACATGCCAGAATCAGTCAGGGTATGAATGTGGATGAACTTGTAGGCCAGATGAGTGGATGTGCATTTGGTGCAGGCCGTTTGGGACAGGCGGTTGATATATATTGCGAGATGTTAGCTGAAGATACGACCAAGTTCTTCGGACTTGCCGGGGCAATGGTCCCGGCAGGTATGCGATGTATTATATCTGACCTGATCAGGGATGGGAATATTGATGTACTTGTAACGACCGGTGCAAATCTGGTTCATGATATAATAGAATCTCTGGACCTCCATCATTACAAGGGGACCGATGCTATAAATGATGCCTGCCTGAAAAATGATGAAATTAATCGAATATATGATGTATATTTGCCAG
Source organism: Methanosalsum sp. (assembly GCA_007127385.1). Taxonomy (GTDB): domain Archaea; phylum Halobacteriota; class Methanosarcinia; order Methanosarcinales; family Methanosarcinaceae; genus Methanosalsum. The sequence goes on along the minus strand of SKZM01000183.1, from coordinate 3,175 downwards.
AACATCATTTTACTGGCCTGGAAGAAAAACTGCAGTCAATTTTCAGTGAACTGGGGGAAGAAAAGATCTCAATACGCCAGTTCTTAACCTTTATTGGGAATAACCTGGATGATGACAATTCAATACTCAAGACGGCAGCAGATCATGATGTACCTGTTTATTGTCCTGCGATACAGGATTGTGTAATTGGTCTGCAGGCATGGCTATACAAGCAAATTAACCCCTTAAACGTTGATGTGTTCGCTGATATGAGTGAATTTCTGGACATCTGTTATGAAGCTGAAAAAGCGGGTGCTCTTCTGGTAGGGGGTGGCGTTCCTAAGAATTATATCTTCCAGTCGATGCTTGTTACTCCAAAAGAATTTGATTATGCAATACAGCTGACCATGGACACACCAGAAACAGGCGGTCTTAGTGGAGCGTCTCTTGAGGAGGCCATATCATGGGGGAAAGTTGGAGAGAAAGCCAGGTCAGTAACCGTATATTCAGATGCAACAATTACTCTTCCTATTATTGTGGCAGCTGCACGTAGCCGTTTGAAGGATTGATGAACATATGATCAAAAATAAGGGATTAATACTTTCCATGGATGTAGTTGAAAGACAGGAAGCAATCATGATAGCAGAAGAGACCTGTGATTCAGTTGATGCTATAAAGGTAGGGTATCCTCTGGTGCTTGGAACTGGTATAAGTATTATTGGAGAGCTGGCACGGTATGCACCTGTTATTGCGGATTTTAAAGTTGCTGATATTCCAAATACGAACAAGTTAATATGTGAACATGTTTTCAACGCAGGTGCAGACTCTGTAATATCTCATGGATTCCCAGGAAGGGACAGTCTTTCTTCATGTATCGAAACTGCTGAGAAATTTGGAAAGGAAGTATACGTTGTGGCTGAGATGAGTCATCCCGGAGCTACTGAATTTTTCCTTCCTGTAGCTGATTCTATAGCAGAGATGGCAGTTGAATGCGGTGCAGCCGGTCTAGTTGCACCTGCCACAAGACCTGATTCCTTAAAGAGGATAAGAAATATTATAGGAAATGAACTTAAGATTATGTCCCCTGGTGTAGGTGCTCAAGGGGGCAGAGCTTCAGACGCCATATCCTCGGGGGCGGACTGGATAATTGCAGGCAGGAGTATATATAAATCCCAATATCCTAAAAAAGTGGCAGAAAGTATTGTTGCTGAAATAGAGTCGGTGATCCGGTAAATGTGTTGTGTTGATTTCATGTGCCTGTGATGATTACTGTTACTGACAATATGATGAGCCCTATGAGTTCTGAGGCACATGAAATATTCAAACCTGGCTGTGTGTATCGAAATTTCTGCTTTTCCATGGCAAATACTGACTTTTTCTTATCCACAGAACATAATAAAATATTTTAATTAGTAGATTTTAATAATGATGAATCTATTAATTGTGAAGAATTATCAGGTAAATACATGATAAATCTATATGTAAGGATCTATTTTGTGTTTAAAATATCCTTTCTGCTATCAATAGGAGATTAACATGAAAAACCGAGAATATATGCTTGGGAATGCTGCCATTGCTAGAGGCATTTTGGAAGGCGGAGGAAAAGTGATCACAGGGTATCCCGGTACACCTTCTTCCGAAATAATAGGAACATTGGCTTCTATGGAAAACAGGAATTTCTATGTGGAATGGTCTGTTAATGAAAAGGTTGCCATGGAAGTTGCGGCTGGTGCAGCGATGACAGGTGTTCGTTCTGTTGTTACGATGAAGCATGTAGGGGTCAATGTTGCAGCAGATCCTCTGATGACACTGGCTTATATGGGAGTTGAAGGAGGTATGGTCATAATAGTTGCAGATGATCCAGGATGCCATTCATCACAGAATGAACAGGATACACGCAGGTACTCAGAGTTTTCGATGGTTCCATGTCTGGATCCGTCCACTCCCCAGGAAGCAAAGGATATGATCCCTTATGCATTCTCAATGTCGGAGAAATTCAAAATGCCTGTGATCTTCAGATCGACTACTCGTATATCTCATGGAAAATCTGATATTATACTTTCAGATATCAATGATACCACTCCAGAACCTCATTTTGAAAAGCAGGTTGATAGGTGGGTCATGATTCCAAAACACGCATGTGTTCGTCATCCACAGCTTCTGGATGTTCAGGAAAAACTGGCTTCGTATCTGGAAAAATCTCCATGGAATAAACTTGAGATATCCAGAGGATCAAGAATTGGTATAATTACCTCCGGTATTGCTTCTGTTTATGCAAAGGAAGCTATTATGAAACTAGGGGTGGATGTATCCTTTATGAAAATTGGAACATATCCGGTTCCTGAATCAATGATCAGAGAGATGCTTGATAATGTGGATACTGTTCTGGTTATTGAAGAACTTGAACCTATTGTTGAAGATCGTGTTAAGGTAATTGCTAGCAATCCTGGCAGAGATATTATAGTTAAAGGTAAAGGACCGAATCTGATTCCCCGGGATGGGGAACTCAGTGTGGATATATGTGAGAGGGCAATATCCACAGTCTTTGGCCTCGATTCTTCTGAAATTGAAACTCACGGCATTGATAAAGTGATGGATCTTCCGGATCGTCCTCCTGTAATGTGTCCGGGGTGTTCTCACAGGGCCACATATTATGCAATGAAAAAGGCTTTTGGGCCGGATTCGATTTATCCCAGCGATATTGGATGCTATACTCTGGGAGTCCAGAGCGGAACGGTAGACACAACACTTTGTATGGGGGGAAGTATTACTGTTGCTTCCGGAATCTATAATTCAGGAGAGAAAAGGCCAATATGTTGTTCGATCGGTGATTCAACATTTTTGCATACTGGTATAAACGGACTGCTGAATGCCACTTACAATAAATCGGACATCACGGTTGCAGTTCTTGACAACAGGACAACTGCTATGACCGGCCATCAGCCAAATCCGGGTATGGGTAAACTGGCAACAGGTGAACAGACTATAGAGATATGCTTTGAAGATCTGTGCAGGAGCCTGGGTGCAGAATTTGTTGAAACTGTAGATCCTTCAGATATCAACACAACCATTGAAACATTTAGGAGTGCAAAGGATTTTCAGGGTACTTCAGTTGTTGTTGCCAAGCAGCCATGCATGATACTGGCCAGAAGAATGGGTATTAGAAATTCACCTTATACTATCAATGTTGAACTGT
>SKZM01000220.1 GCA_007127385.1 Methanosalsum sp. | reverse complement strand
GGATGGAAACTGGTAAACTGTATTATAAGATAATACAACCACCAGCCGAAATTAACTGAACTGCCAGATCCAGCGTCAGACAGGAAAGAACTCCTGTCTCCATTAAATTAATGATAAGGATGTTAGATCCATTATGAGGATATTATACATTGTCTTAATAGTATATATATGTATTGTATAACTGCATTTCAGAATTTTTCAGATCAACGATCTAAACAAGCTGAGCATCAAACATGGAAAATTATCTTCCAGATTTGTTCCTAAATTCTGATGCAAGCATAACTACAAATGCAACATAGTATTTAAATTTTTCTTTCACGGCCAATGAATACCACGTCAAAGAATATCAACATTGATCTTTACCCTAACTAGATCATCCTATCTAATACTAAAATCACATAGAAGCACATCTATGCTTATCCATTGATTGTTTCAACTTAAAAGAGCACAATACTGGCTTTGAAAAAAAATAGAGATTAAAAGGTTACTTTTCAGGTGGCCAGAATTTATCCATCCATCCCGGTAACCTTCCCGAATCAGCAGAACCAATAAGAACATTTGACCCAAGGTGGTCCTCCACATCACCCTGTAAACGTGCAGCTAAACCAGGTAGTATTAGAGTATTGTGGGAAGTCCTTTCTTTCAGATCAAAATTAGATTCTTCCAATACCTGCTTGATCTTGGATGCAGTGAGCTGGCCACCAGCAACAGCAGCTTCCACACCTATTCCATCAGTATCAACAGCCACAAGATAAGAATCAATAGCATTTGAAGAAAGGTCGCTTTCAACTGTATAATACGTCAAAGCAAAGTTGGTAGTTATGATAAGAGGCGAGTCAGCTGTTGGTGAACCAACCTCATATACACCAGGATCAACTGTTACCGGTTTTCTAGGATCAGTATAAATTGTGTCCCCCAGCTGTAGTTCAGGGATCATAGCATAAGGTTCTGTACTATGGAGAATCATAATATCTCCATACTTTATTGTGAACACTGATGCAATCACAGTTTCCCAGTAAGAAGCAGTTACTTTTTCTTTATGTACAAGCCAGGATGTAAGAGGTACAGCCATTATCGGATAGGCAATATCGCGATCGCCTTCAATTCCAGCCCGTCTTATTTTAATGATATTATTGAATGTAGTGTTCAATTCTTTTCCGGTAGGATAGGTACCAGGATCAAGAACAAGATTATCCATACCCATATTACTGAAAGTTTTTGCCAGGGATTTCAGGTTATCCAGATCATTTGGAGAAAACAGTGCAATCGGCAGATCATATTCCTTAGCAATGTCAGCCATTTGCTGCCAGTTTTCCATTGTCGCAGCATAGAGTAAGGGTCTTCGCTCTGCTGCAATTTCAGCACCTGCTTTCAAAACCTCGGGATTGAATGAACACAGCACAAGAGGAAGATCTGTAGCCTTCATTACTTTTTCCACTGTGCTGGCAAATTTCTGCGGATCATTGGATGCCGACCTTATAGCAACCATATCTGCGGTAAGAAATTCCCCAACATAGAATTTTTTAAAATCCGTTATATGACTTACTCTTTCAATAAGTTCACTTTCCGGCATCGTGTCCCAGACATCATAAGCAAGAGCAGTTTTATTGAAAAAGGTAAGCTTATGGCGATAAAGTACATCATCACCACCGATCTTTACAACACGATCCCCGATTCCAATTTCAACTTCTCTTATTTCAGGTTCAAGAAGCTTTTCCAGTTTTTCAAACTTATCCTTATATTCGTCTTTAAGCAAAGGAGTACAAGAACTTAACTTGGCCGATCGGCTAATCAGTTTTGAAGCAAAAGCCATACAGGTTTCTACTCCGCATACTCCACAATTATCACCTGGTAAATATTTATAAACTTCAAGAGGACTATTAACTTTCATATATCACACCTCCATTCCAACCCAGTTGGTTATATCAGCCGATTCAGCCTCGATTGAGCCATATAATGTCTGAGTAATTTGCTTGAGAACCTGCACAGAAGTCGGATGCATCATCATGAACAGGTCATTTCCAGCAAGTGCCAGGGACAGACCAGTTACAATCTCCCATATAGGCCCACGATACTCTCTTGGACCCCAGTCTGAATCTTCCTTCATTGGAGATGATTTCATCCATGATTCCCTAGCACCCCATGCGTTTGTGGTTCCGGATGACATTGGGAAGGTCAGCTCATCATCACCCATCAATCCTGCAAGCCTTATGCGTTCCATGTTAGTATAGGCATAATCAAGACCATAACCCAGAGCTGCAGTTGTTGGATCCATTACGATACTTTCACGGGGCACATTGCATTGTTTCATAAGTTTTCTATTAAGCTCCTTTTGAGCATTAATCTCAAGTTGAGTCCATGAAAGAACAGCATGACCATAATCGGTTGCTGCTTTGGCTATTCTCTCATAATCAAGATTAAGGCTTGCAGATGCTAGCAGAACCCTCTCACCTTCTGCAACCTCTGCAGCTTTTTCAAGAACTTCCGGATCTTTCTGAGGATTTCCTGAACCACCTATAACAATAGGCACATCTACAGCCTGGAGGACATCCTCAACTACTTTAGAGGCATCTCTTGCAGAGGTATCATTGATCATCGGATCAGTTGAAATCAAATGGACGGTTACCATATCAGCATTAAACTCCCTCACAACCTTTTTTGCCCATTCTGCCGGATCCTGCATTACATCTTCATAGTTGACCTTCACAGCTTTTGCCATACCTATAGGCATATCAAAAACATCCATTGTTATGTAATTCCTGTGAGGCATCGGAGCATCAAAATAATAAGGAAGGGCATTTTCCCCACCAATTGTTACTGTGCTCTTTCTGCTTCCTCCATCAGAAGATGTTGCTCCAAAAGTTACTTCCTGAATTGGATGAGTCCATTCCTTCACTTTTGATACTTCAAACTTTGCAGAAATCAGTTCATTTAACTCCCTTCCTGGCACTGCAGCTCTTTTTTCAGGCTCACCAGGGACACTCTGCCCCATAGCTGCAGCAGCAAATGCCTGTTCTACAGGATAGCCCAATATACGGGCAATATTTGCAAGATGAATGGATAGCTGCGCGGTTTCATGACCCAGAGCATGAGCAATGGCTGGATTTAAACCTCCACCAAAACCACTTATATCCAGTTCTATATCTCCTTCTATACTGATCCCTTCAAGTGATTCAACATCAAGATCCTGTAACATATCAGTTAATTCTGACAACTTAATTTTTTTTGCCATTTAGATTCCACCTTCTGAAGATAAAAATAAAAATGTATGAATCTTATTTATAGACCTAGTCTTTTTGCAATTGCATTGACTTCATTTAAAGCAGCTGAGCTTTCCGGTAGATCAAACAGTGGAGTGCCCACAAGATCCCTGTTCGCAATTTCTTCATCAACTGGCACAGTACCTATCAGTTCAAGATCAAGATCAATTGCAAGTTCCTTCAGTTTTTCCCTGTTACTGCTATTAACTTTATTTGCTACAACATAAACATTTCCAACATGCGTATCAAGTTCATCTACCAAATCCCTTATACGTTCTGCCGTCTGAAGACCTCTTCGAGACCCATCAGTCACCACTATAAGGTCGTCCACATCATGAATAAGTTTTCTGCTAAAATGTTCTAGCCCAGCAGCAGTGTCAAGAATAACAATGTCATAGTTCTCAACCAGTCGTTCCATAATTCCACGAAGCAGATTATTCACATAACAGTAGCACCCCGGACCCTCAGGCCTGCCCATCACAAGAAGATCATATCCCGGCATCTCATTGATAACTTCATAAACTTTAGATTCGAGTATTGATTCCTTGTTAATATCAGGTGGAAGATTATCCCTTTCAGAAAGCATGTACTCGCGGATATCGCCCACTGTCTTCTCTACATTACAACCCAGTGTTTCCGGAAGATTTGTATCCGGATCAGCATCAACAGCAAGAACAAGATTGTCTTTATTTGTCAAATAACGGATAAGAAGCGTAGTTATTGCGGTCTTGCCGGTACCGCCCTTACCCGTTACTGCAATTACCTTTGTCACAAAAATCCTCTTAATCTTATTCTTTCTTCTTAATAACCAGGCGATCTATACTGATCTTTGTATTCTTGAGAGTGATCTTTACACCGCTACCAGACGACTGTGGCACCTGCATCTGAGATGGCTGGATCATTCCTGCGGAAGGGAAACCACCTGTTTGAGGCATAGACATACTTTCAGACTCGACTTCTTCTTTTGTCTGAGATGTGATTTCAGCCTCTTCTTCAGATTCTTCAGCCCATCTTTCAGTTATTGGATGGTTCTGATCCCTCAGGAATGCATCAAGTGACTGAATATCTGAAGCATCTTCCTCAGTAGCAATTTTATCTGCAATTTCTTCAGGAATACTTTCAGAGACCTTATCCTTGAGATGTTTTGGCATCCATACAACCCTACTCCATCCACCATCGGCCTGAATGAACTTTGGTGATCTGAAGTAATTAACACCTACTCCCAGGAATCCAACTACCTGTTTTCCACCACCTGTCTGACCTGCCATTGTTGAAAACGGGAGACCGTTTGGAGCATTTCCAGAATAGTCACGGTCAATCCATCCAATACCATCGACCTCAGGGATATAGAAACCAACCACCTCAAAACAGCCACATGATGTATGCGGATATTCAAAGAAAGAGTGTAGTTTTATACGATCATATTCTCCACTTGAGAGTGACTTGGCAAGTTCATTAACACCAGCATATTCACCAGAAAACTCATCGATAGTTTCTCCTTTCTCGATCACAAACTGTGGACCTTCCGGATCAACTTTGGCTGCAGCTCGTCCATCAAACCAGTTGATAGCTCCGCAGAGTGCAACTCTATCAGGAGTTATTACACAAACGTTTGTTGGTGCAAATGATTGACAGAGAGTACATCCATAAAACACATCCACGTCCTCTTCATGTAGATCGCGAGTCCTTTCATCTCTTGCATCGTATACTTTAACGGCATCTTCCAGCTCTTTTTCAACTTCCCCCATATCTGTTATATAGATTGCTTCTATATCTTCAATAAAGGGAAGTTCGCTCTTAAAGAGCATCATTGTTGCTCTTGCTATATGCTCAAAAGAATCAAGCCCTTTGTTCACAGCTTCCTTACTAACACGAAGCCATATATCGTGCCTCTGATTAAGATGCATCACGCCCTGCAAATAATTCTGGAAGTCATGATTTCTCCTTTCAACTATTGACTCAATATCCGGTTCAACAAGTTCCCCGGATATACGATAGATCATCGCAAGAGGATATCTTTCACCTTCTTCCATCTCAGATAAATCAGGACCTATCAAAGTAAATTTTCCGTCTTCCACTGGATTAATACTCTCCTCCGGCGGTACTGCCCGAACCAATTCAAACCCCTTGGATTTTGGTCCTGCCAGTTCAACATACATATCATCCTTTCTAACCCTTTCACCCTCGAACATAGGTGATATTTCAAACGGGAACTCTTCTGTCATATTGATTTCACCATCACTTTTGAATAAATCATAAATTTTCAATCAGTTCATCCAGTGCCTTAAGATGAGTCTCTTTATCAAGTTTTCCAAACGACATATCTGCATTTTGGATATAATTTCGATCAATTGAAAGTGTTTTCAGGTCCGTAAAATTCCGGATACCTGAAAGTACCTGATTAATATAATACTTTTTGTGAGCCAGTACAATGATCAGGTCATATTGCCCCATTCCATCCAGTCCCTGCCATTGAGGGTCTCCCAGATATAATCCAAGAGAATGAATGTTTACATATTTTGCATCTACATCTGTATCCACAAATCCCTTCATTGAATGACCTGTAGCAGCTATAGGAATACCTTTTTTTCCAATCTGGATAGCTCTTTTCAACATATCCTCATCAAGCACATCGCCACCAACCACAAGCAGAGGTCTTTTTGCCTTTGAAATCAATTTGCCGGCGACTTTTGGCTGAACAGGTTTTGCAATCTTTGTACCCCATGTTGTACTTATTGTAGTGTTTTTAGTTGTTTCTACCATGTATCACACCTCCTGTCCACGACATAGCCTCTCCAGATTCGTGGGCTGTGCAGAGATATCAAATTTCATAGATGGACCTGAAAGTATCTTTTTCTTCTTCCAGTCTATTTCCCATCCATGTTCAGATTCCAGTCTCTTAAGGAGCTCATCTCTCTTGGCAAGAGGGAGATCCTGCTCATTTCTCACAAATACATGCCAGTCATCCGGCAAAACTCCAAGATACTTTTGACTCAGTTCTATATAGTGAGTCAGTTTTATCATTCGCCCCATATTATTGTCACTTGGACGAATGCAGTTCTTGGCAAGCATAGGCATGACTTCCTCCGCACTTCCGGCTGTAGTTATCAGGAATTCAGGCACTGAAGCTATAGGCATTACCTCTCCGTTTCTTGCATCATATACCGTCCATTTTTCTTTGCTGTAGGGACGACCAATAAGAGCCCTGCGGTACTTGGACCCATGCGGGCCTACTATCACAGGAATTCCCAGCCTGTTACATCCTGATGCAATTGCAGACGCTTTCTGAGAGTAAGCACCCCATGCAAGAGCAGAGGCACCTATACGATTCATAACATAATCAGCAATTTCCTCATAATTACCACTTATTTGTCTCTGAGCAAATATGGCAGCCACCTTTATGGCTGTTGCAGCAATATGTGAATTTGAAACACATGATCCAACGTTTATAAGATTACCCTTGCTGAACTTTGCAGGATATTTCTCATATAGAGTATTTCCTTCATCATCCTTGTACATACCAAGATCCATTGCAGCGCATCCTGAAACCACAACAATGTAGTTTCTTTTCAGCATCTCATCTGCAATCTTATACAGGTCCTTTGTTCCATCAGGATAATTGGAACAGCCAACCATTGCAATAATTCCGGGAGTGGTTCCAAGAACAAGATTGACTCCTTCCTCCCGGATCTCCGGATCGCTTATTTGACCCCTTCCAACTCTAACACGACCTTTTTCTTCTCGTATGATTTTCTGTGATGCTTTCTCGATAACATTCAATACCGGAATGTCTTTTGGACATACTGGTTCACATTTACCACAGCCAATACACAGGTCATGGAGGTTTTCAAGTTCACCCATATCTCCGGATTCTGCGGCTCTGAATGCATCACTTATAGGAAGATTGACAGGGCAAGCATTTTCACAAAGCTGGCAGTGTATGCAGCGATTGACCAATTCCTGGAACTCTGTATCTGATGGAATGGCAGTGAATCCTTTATCCTTTCTTACAGGAGCTATTTCACGAGCAACTCTT
>SKZM01000015.1 GCA_007127385.1 Methanosalsum sp. | reverse complement strand
AGATGAAGGCCTTTCAGTTATTGAACGGGTTGGTACCTATCTTACCATGAAGATTGAAGACTGTGAGGAATGTCGTAAATGTATCCGGGTCTGTCCAAACGATGCCATTGAGATGGATGATGAGGGAATTGTGCTTATACGAACGGACCTGTGTGACGGCTCAAACTGTCAGAAATGTATACATGCCTGTCCCCCTGATAAGTTTAAGTGGGAGAATCTGGTGGTTGCAAAGAGTTAATTAGATACTGAATAGTTTATCTGGAGAATTAATAGATCATGAGAGTTCTGATAATTGGTGGATTTCTGGGAAGCGGTAAAACAACGACTGTACTCAATCTTGGAAAGTATCTCAATAAGCTGGGTCACCGCGTAGCTATCATAGTCAATGAGATCGGAGAGGTTGGTGTCGATGGTGAGGTGATTTCAAAGTATGGCTTTGATACTACTGAACTGACCAGCGGATGCATATGCTGCAGTCTGAAAAGAGATATGAAATTTACAGTATCAAAGCTTCGAAAGACCTATGATCCTGATTTTCTGTTGATCGAACCAACAGGCATTGCATTTCCCCATATTATCAGAAATGAGGTCATGCTAATGGAGATACCTGATGTGAAATTTTCTCCCCTTGTAACACTGATAGATGGCAGCAGGTTCAAACATCTTCTAAAGGAAGTAAGACACTTTTCCCAGCGTCAGATCATCGATGCCGAGATCCTGGTTATCAATAAGAAGGATCTGATAGATCCAATAGAACTGCCAATAATCAAAGAATCGGTTCGTCAGCTCAATCCGGATGCAAGAGTGGTGGCACTTTCTGCAAAAGAGGAAGATGAGAATTTCCGGGAATTCATAGAAATGCTGTTCGAAGACCAGAAAATGCAGCTTGAGGCTATAAGTGAGCTGTCCGGTGAAGAACTGGATTCAATTGCATGTTCTGGTATTGCTACCTATGCCCGTGAGTTTGTGATAGATGAAGGATTTGATGACCTGAGAGCAGATGAAATGGCTGAGAGCATTGTTATGACAATCAAAGGCCGGGTCGAGACTCTGAACCCTGAATTTGTGGGCCATATAAAGATTTATCTAAATACCGGTAATGAGATAATAAAGGCAAGTGTTACTGCTTATTTTGAATCTCTTCAGATAGAAGTGATAGAACCTCAAAACGGGCCTTCTTCCCCAAAGCTTAATATTTTGTCTGCAATTTCGAATATCTCTTCTGAGAAACTTATAGAAATTGTTGAATCATCAATAAAAGAAATATTTGAAGAAAAGGGGATACATGTTAAACAATTGCATACCCATGATCACGATCATTAGAACTTGTGTTCTCTAAAGGATAGTGTTCACACCTAATAAAAACGATATTCTGAGTAGATTGGATTGAAAGGAAGTATCGCTTCAGGTGTGAACCTTAATATCTGAAAAACACAATATTATATATAGTTTATGCAAGGATAATTTTATATATCTCCTTATATTACAGCTACGGACTGTCCGGTTTGATATAATGGTTTAAAAGGGGTGCTAGTATTTCCGCTAATAATGTATTTGATCAGGGGCAAACTGAAAATAGGGTTCGGACCATTTCTTTCAATATGCAGGAAAAACTGATGAAAATAATCGAAAATAGCCCTATGATTATTTTTGTCCTTAAGGCAGATCCGGACTTATCTGTTGAATCGGTGTCAGAGAATATATGTCACCTGGGTTATTCACCTGATGATTTTGTAGCTGCAGGAATGTCCTATACCGATATATTTTATGATCTGGACCTGGACCTTCTTGCAGATGAGATGATGAGACTCAAGGTTGGTGAAATCCCTGAAATTTCCTTTGAATGTAGGATCCTGAAAAACAATGGAAGTATCCGCTGGGTCAGTATCAGGACCTTTCCATGCAGAAACAGTGAGGGTAATATAACACATTATGAGAGCATACTGATTGATATTACAGGAAAAAAACATATGGAAATGTGTCAAAAGGAAAGTAATGAGTATTTCCAGAGTATTGTCAATACTATCAGAGAACCGATAATGATCCTTGATAGGGACCTGCGAATTGTTTTTGCAAGCAGGTCTTTCTACAGGCTGTTTGGGACAACTTCACAGGAAACCGAGGGCAGACTATTATATGATCTTGGCAATGGTGAATGGAACATACCAAAGCTTAGACAGCGACTTGATGAAATACTTCCTCATGATAAAAGTTTTGATAATTTTGAGATAGAATTTGAATTTGAGAATATCGGTAAAAGAATAATGGTCATCAATGCCAGAAAAGTCACTCCGGTTACAGGTGAACCTGAATCAATACTTCTGGCGCTTGAGGATGTTACTGAGTGGAAAGAAACTGAAGCAGCACTAAAGTCTTCTGAGAAGAAATATTCCACACTGGTTGAAAATGGCAATGACGGGATAATCATTGTTCAGGATGATGTACTCAAATTTGTAAATTCGAAATTCTGTGAGATCACGGGTTATGGTAAAGAAGAAGCACTCGGTAAACAGTTACTATATTTTGTTCCTGTTGACTATTTCAGAATGGTAACAAAGCGGTATCTTAAGGGGCTGAATAAGGAGAACAGCCCTTCAAGGGTATATGAAGTTGAGGTCATTTCCAAAGATAACAGGTTGATACCTGCTGAAGTTGCCTTTTCATCAATTGATCATGAGGCCCGTTCTGCAGTGATGGTCACGATACGTGATATTAGTGAGAAAAAGAGTGCTCAGGACGCTCTTCTCCTTGATGAATCCAGAACTGAAGCACTACTTGAACTTAACCAGATGACAGATGCGTCAGTTGATGAGATTGCTGGCTTTGCCCTTAGAAAATCTGTACATCTTACCCGCAGCCGGGCAGGATATATAGCACTGATCGATAGCAACAATGAAAAAATAAATGTATACATTTTCTATGAGAGTCATGAGAAGAATCTATTCTATCAGGAGCGTATCTTTGATAGGTCTCAGGTTTCTGATTTTTTAAAAGATGTCAGGCAAGGGCCATATGGCGGCTCAGAGAAATGTAAATTGTCCCCTATAATTGAGAAAATGTTCTCTTCCAGTCATCTTCCTGTTAACCGGACACTGACTGTTCCGGTGTTTGATGAGGGCAATCTGACAGTGGCTGCATGCGTATGGGACAGGGAGAATCAGTATGTACAGTCAGATACAAAGAATGTGACCCTGATTGTGCAGGATATGTGGAGAATAATTAATAATAAATTAGCAGAGGAGGCACTCAGGGCGTCTGAGAAAAAGTACTCTACACTTGTGGAAAAAGGGAATGACGGGATTGTGATCGTACAGGAAGATGAGCTGAATTTTGTGAATTCCAAGTTCTGTGAAATCACCGGAAGTAAAAAAGAGGAATTGATTGGCAGGCATTTCCTTGACTTTTTTCCTGTTGAATATGGCAGGATGATCCTTAAAAGATACAATAAGTGCCTGAAAAGCGATAATGACCCGGTACGCCATTATGAGGTAGAAATGCTATCAACCGATGGTACACGGATTCCAGCTGAGATCAATTTTTCTTCGATACACCATGAGGGAAAACCTGCTGTAATGATAACAATAAGGGATGTAACAGAACAGAAAGAAAAGGAAGATGAACTGCTTGATTCACTTGAAGTCCAGAAAATGCTCCAGAATGTGATCAAAACCAGCCCGGCAATCGTTTTTATGTGGAAGGCTGAAAAAAACTGGCCTGTAGAGTTTGTATCTGAAAATATTGATAAATTTGGATACAATGCTGAAGATTTCACATCAGGAAAGCTCCTATATGGAGATATTATCCATCCTGATGACCTTGAGAATGTCCAGACCGAAATAGCAAGACGCTTTGAGGAAGGATATACTGATTTTTCACAGGAATATAGAATAATCACCCGTTCAGGAGAGGTCAGGTGGGTTGATGAGAGGACCTTCATGCAGGCAGATGAAGAAGGAAATCTGGATCATTATCAGGGTATAATTGTTGATATAACTGACCGCAAGCAGACAAACAGCTTTATGAATATTGAATCTGATGTCGGGTGCCTGTTCAGTCCAACAGGAAACCTTCAGGAGACGTTTGAACAGTTTCTGGAATTTACCCTGCAGATGAATGAGATTGATTGTGGCGCCCTTTACATCGTAGATGAGATCACAGGTGACCTGAACATAGTTGTTCACAGTGGACTATCTGCTGATTTTATTGAACATACATCCCATTATGGTGCAAATTCAATGCCTGCAAGACTTTTCAAGACCGGATATCCTATATACAAATTACACTCAGAGGTAATATCTATTACAAGGGAAAGTCACCTGAGGGATGAAGGATTGGCATCCACTGCTATCATCCCCATTTTATCAGATGGAAAACTTGTTGCAGTTATGTTTCTTGCTTCATACAATGAATATGAGATATCGTCCAGGACCCGCAATTCCATAGAAGCTGTGGCTGTTCGAATAGGAACACTTATAGGAAAGATCAAGGATGAATCCGATACAAGAAGGAGCCAGAAAGAGATACAGAATATCCTCGAATCCATTGAGGATTTTCTTTTTATAATGGATTACAGTGGTCGAATCCTTTATACAAACGCTTCAGCGCTCAGAAGACTGGGGTACCGTTCTGATGAACTGACAGGTATGAATCTAGTTTCCCTGCATTCGCACAACCACCAGCTTGAAGTTGCTACAATGTTATCTGATATCATTAAAGGCAAATCTTCAGTATGCACCTGTCCTCTTATGAGCAGGGATGGCACACTTGTTTACAAGGAAACCAAGTTCAGTCGTGGGAACTGGAATAGTCAGGATGTCATTGTTGCTGTCTGCAGAGAGAGGCCTGGATAAGTTATTATCTTTTTTCCATGCTGATGCAGAGATTTTATATAGTTTTCAGTAAGACTATATTGGAAAAGATCATCAAAAATAATACTAACAGCGGGGTCAAAGATCCTAAGAGTCTGTTGGCATGGATTAATCGTAGGGACGTATTTGATGCTTGATATAAATCCTGACCGAATTCTTGTAAGATACAATGTTAAACTGGAAGAGTGCATGACTCCTGAGGAAGCCGCTGAAGAACTCTATCCGGCAGATGAAATGATCCGTCTGATCACCAGGGCTATCTTTGAAGGTGATGAGGATGATGTTATAATGGGCCTGCAAAAGGCAATGGATGCAGGGATGGATCCACTTTATCTTATAAATGAAGCCCTGATGGTGGGTATGGAGATCGTGTCCAGGCTCTATGATGAAGGTGTTATCTATCTTCCTGATGTGATCATTTCAGCACATGCAATGATCGATGGTATTGAGTTCTGTAAAGAAATGTCGCATATACCTCTGGAGTTCAATAAAGGTAAGGTGGTATCCTTTGTGGTGGAGGGAGATATTCATGACATTGGAAAGACAATTGTGACAATACTTCTTCGTGCGAATGGTTATGATGTGATCGATCTTGGCAGGGATGTACCGGTTGAGGAAGTTGTGGATACTGTTAAACGAGAAAAACCTCTGTTTCTGAGCGGCACAGCTCTGATGACCACAACAATGCACTCTTTCAAGCAGATCAAGGAAAAACTTGAAAAAGACGGTTTCGACATTCCGTTTATATGCGGCGGAGGGGCGGTTACACAGGACTTTGTATCTCACTATGACCTTGGAGTTTATGGCGAGGAAGCTGCAGATGTACCAAAAATCGCAGATGCCATACTGAAAGGTCTGAGTATAGAGCAGCTCAGGGACAAATTTCACAGGCACTGAGGTTTAGAAGATGACACTTAATAGATTTACTGAAATGGCCTATGAAAATGCAGATGAAATGGTCTTTGGAAGTGCCATAAGACCTGTAAAGGCCGGATTTGGTATTGAGATTGGGGCAGGATCCACGATCCCTGAAATAAACTATGCTCCAAGACCTGCTGCTGCAGAAACCAGGGAAAAGATTGTCAGGGAATATGAGAAGATCACAACAGACATAATGCAGAGAATGGTTCAGCTGGGTTTTCCAGCAGTCGTTCTGGAAACCGAACATGTCCAGCAGATGACCCGCAATCCCGGCTGGGGTGCAGAGGTGGCACATGCCCAGAAAACCATCATGGAAGAGTTCCATGAGGAATATGGAATCAAATGTGCACTGAGGCATACTGCAGCAGATATACGTGAAGAGCATAATCAGCTGCGTCTAAGGGGTGACAGGTATTCCCTGCTCATGGAGTCTTTTGAAGAGATAGCATCAAGTGGTGCAGATATGCTGTCTATAGAGTCCATGGGTGGTAAAGAAATATTTGACCATGCAATTCTCAAAAACGATATGAAAGGTGTACTGTACTCAATCGGATGTCTTGGAGCTATTGATATGGAGTATCTGTGGACCGATATTGTAAAGATTGCAGAGAAGAACAGGGCCGTTGCTTCAGGGGATCCCGGATGTGCCCAGGCAAATACTGCTATGTTTATAGCAGGTGGTCTGCTAGACAAGAACCTTGCCCACACCCAGGCAACTATTGCCCGTTCTATTGCAGCTTCGAGGTCACTTGTGGCATATGAGGTTGGTGCAACAGGTCCTGCAAAGGATTGTGGTTATGAGAACACAATTGTCAAGTCAATAGCAGGTGTACCCATATCCCAGGAAGGTAAAAGCTCAAGCTGTGCACATTCTGACATAATGGGCAACCTGATGATGCAATGCTGTGATCTGTGGTCCAATGAATCGGTAGAGTATCATGGTGAATTTGGTGGAATGTCTGTACAGTGCTGGGCAGAAACACTATCCTATGACTGCAGTATGCTTAACGTGGCAATAGAGACCGGGTACGATAAGATATTGCGGGATATCCTGATGCTTTCAGATCGATACAGGGACCCCCAGGGATATATCCTTGCATACGACAATGCCTACAGGATAGGCCAGGCAATTGTAAAGGATGGCGATGACATATATCTGCGTGCAAAGAATGCAGCCCTCAAATGCTGCAGATTGCTTTCACAGGCTCCTGAGAATAAACTCAAAATGTCACGTTTTGAGTGTAGTGCACTTCATAAGGCACGTATGGAACTTGAGTCCTTTACAGATGATGGTGACCAGTTCATGCTTGAGTGTCTGGATAAATATATGGCAGAGGTAAAGAGCTTCGTTCCAGCTAATTATCAACTTTGATATATTCAACCTTTGTCTATTGCTATTGTTTTTTAGACTGGTATTTATAGATTGTTGCAGACTTTTCTATATGTTGAATGAACTCGAACCCTGAAATGATCGCAAGCTCTGGAAATTGATAAATATTTTTTTTGTACTCAGATCATCGTTCGTCATTTATGGACAATATTTATATAGT